>JBGSVG010000173.1:0-7069 GCA_041753095.1 Sphingorhabdus sp.
CGACCGTTCCCAATTGTGCGAGAATGGCGGCAGAGCGCAAGTCGTGTCGGTCAACGCCCAAGACCAGATCGCCCGCGTTCGGCTCGACAGTGGTAAGTTCCAGACGCTCGACCTTACCAAATCTAACGACCAGCATTTGCGCCAAGGCTACGTCCAGACCGCCCATGCCGCCCAAGGCCGCACCGCCGAGCGTGTTATGATCCACGCGGATAGTCGCGCCACAAATCTTGTTGACCAGAAAATGATGTATGTCGGCATATCACGGGCGAAGGTGTCGGCAGCAGTTTACACCGATGACCGCGCCAAGCTGATATCAGGTATTATGGAACGCGCAGGTGAAAAGCAGGTGGCGCTTGGCAATACTGCTGCAATCGCCGCAAGCATCAGCAAGGCGAAGAGTGCCGGATTGGGGTGATATCGCAACCGACCGTCAACGAATATACGTTCCTGTAATTCAAGCAATTTGCTAACAGCGCGATTGAATTGAGGATTCGGGGTCGCGCATTAACATGATTGATGGGGAAGTGGGGCATGGAGACCATGCATCCGGGCCAGATGGCGCGGGTGTTGCGCAAGCCTTTGCACATCCATCGCTTGCCTGCTTTGTGCTACTCGCGAAGCTTCTGGGAACTCCCGCCGATCCAGAACAGATAGCGCATGAGCGCGGCAAGGGTGAAGACCCGTATAGTCTGGAAGACCTGGCGCGGATCGCCAAACGGCTAGATTTGATCGCACGGATCAAGGACACAAAGCTTGCCGAGGTGCGTAAGGTCCCGCTGCCTGCGTTGGCCGAGACGATTGGCGGCGACGCGGTCATCCTGTTGAAGATCGAGGACGAGAGCCTCAATCCGCGCTATCTTGTCCAGCGCGGCGATGCCGAGCGGCCGGAGGTTTGGACCGAGGCGCAGGCGTCGGAGAAGTTCGCTGGCCGTTTGTTGTTGATGACCAGCCGAGAAGCGATGGCAGGCGACAAGCGACCCTTCGACATCAGCTGGTTTATTCCGGCCCTCGTCAAATACCGCAAGCCTTTGCGCGATGTTTTGATCGGTTCGTTCTTCCTGCAATTGATGGGACTAGTCTCGCCGATCTTCTTCCAGCTCGTGATCGACAAGGTGCTGGTGCATCAATCGATGACCACCCTCGATGTCCTTGCCTTCGGGCTGGCGGTGGTGCTGATTTTCGAGACGCTAATGTCGGGCCTCAGAAACTGGCTGTTTGCGCACACAACCAACCGGGTCGATAGCGAGCTGTCTTCCAAAATGTTCCGGCATTTGCTGAACTTACCGATTAGCTATTTCGAGGCGCGGCGCGTGGGTGACAGTATCGCTCGCGTGCGCGAGCTTGAGAGCATTCGCGAGTTTCTGACCTCCAATGCTGTAACGGTGGTAATCGACCTGTTCTTCACCATCGTCTTTTTCGCGGTGATGTACTTGTATTCGCCGCTGCTGACATTGATCGTGCTGCTCTCGATACCACTGTATATCGCAATCTCGGTATTCATCTCGCCGCACTTGCGCGAAATGCTGGAAGAGAAGTTCCGGCGCGGCGCTGAGAACCAGTCCTTTCTGGTCGAGAGCGTCACCGGCATCGGCACCCTGAAAGCAATGGCGGTCGAACCGCAGATGCGCGACCGTTGGGAGAAACTGTTTTCAGGTTACACGACCGTCGGGTTCGATGTGGCGAAGCTCGCCAACTGGGGCAGCCATCTGATTCAGATCGTCTCCAAGCTAACCACGGTTGCGATCCTTTATTTTGGTGCAAAGGCCGTGATTGGGGGAGATCTTTCTGTTGGTTCGCTCGTTGCATTCAACATGCTGGCGGGTCGGGTTGCCGCGCCCATCCTGCGGCTTTCACAATTGTGGCAGGATTTCCAGCAGGTGCGGATATCGGTCGAGCGCTTGGGCGATGTGTTAAACTCGCCTGCTGAGCCTGAATATAATCCCAACCGGGCCAGCTTGCCGCCGATCGATGGCGCGATCCAGTTCGACAAGGTTCGCTTCCGTTACCGGCCCGATGCACCCGAGGCGCTACGCAGCGTCAGCCTCGACGTGAAGGCAGGCGAGATGCTCGGCATTGTCGGGCCGTCGGGCTCGGGCAAGTCGACGCTGACCAAACTCGTTCAGCGGCTATATGTCCCCGAGCAGGGTCGTGTGCTGGTCGACGGCGTCGATCTGGCACTGGTAGATCCGCCGTGGCTGCGGCGCCAGATCGGTGTCGTGCTGCAGGAGAACATATTGTTCAACCGCTCGGTGCGCGAGAATATCGCGCTGGGCGATCCCACACGGCCAATGGAGGCGGTGATAGCGGCGGCGCAACTGGCGGGCGCGCATGAGTTCATCCTCGAGCTCAATCATGGTTATGATACGATCATCGACGAGCGCGGCGGGAATCTTTCTGGCGGACAGCGACAACGCATGGCGATTGCCCGTGCATTGATAAACGATCCGCGCATCCTGATCCTGGACGAAGCCACATCCGCGCTCGACGCCGAGAGCGAGGAGATCATCCAGAATAACCTTGCGAGCATCGCGACCGGTCGCACGGTGATTATCATCGCCCACCGTCTGTCGGCAGTGCGGCAGTGTAACCGGATTATCACAGTCGAGGGCGGCGAGGTGACTGAAATAGGCACGCACGAGGAGTTGCTGGCAGCAAACGGGCGCTATGCGATGCTCTACAACAAACAAATGGGCATCAAAGTATGATCGAGCGCTGGTTTCCGGGTATGGCACGGCACTGGGCGGTGCTTAAGGAAAGCTGGAAACAGCAGGATGCAGCACAAGCGAGTGCCAAACCACAAAGCGATCATGAATTTCTGCCCGCAGCACTGGAGATCATGGAAAAGCCGCCCAGCCCCGGTTTGCGCTGGCTGTTGCTGTCGGTGTGCGGGCTGTTCACGATCGCACTCGCCTGGTCGTTCATTGGCAAGGTCGATGTTGTTGCCACCGCCAGTGGCAAGGTCATCCCGTCGGGCAATGTGAAGATCATCCAGCCGATCAAGATTGGCTATGTCCGCAAGATCCATGTGAAGAACGGCCAGCACGTCGAGGCGGGGCAATTACTGGTGGAACTCGACCCGACGCTGGCCGGGGCTGACGCGGCACAGGCATCACAGGGGCTGCTGACAGCCGAAGTCATTGCCGCGCGTAACTCGGCGCTGCTCGATCATCTGCAGGGGCGCGGCTCAAGGTTTCGAGCGCCTGCCGGAACATCGGCAGAAGTTGCCGCAACCCAAGGCGACTTCGTCCGTTCTTCAATTGCCGAATATGAAGGCGAACGCGCCAGCCTTGTCCAGCAACGCGCCGAACGCGCAGCGGAACTGACCGGCTCGGAGGCAGAGATCAGCAAACTGCGTCAGACGCTGCCGCTGATCGAGCAGCAACTGGCGGCGCGTAAGGAACTCACAGAGAAGGGCTACTTCTCCAAGATACGCCTGCTCGAATATGAACAGCAAAAGATCGAGCATATCCAGAACATCGCGGTGCAGGAAGCTAATGCATCGAAAGCGCGCGCGGCGATTTCGAACATCGAAGCGCAGCTGATGCGATTGAAGGGGAGCTTTGGCAAAAATGCGGTAACCGAATTGTCCGACGCGCAGGAGAAGACGGGCCTGTCGCGCGAAGAGGTGACGAAATCCGCAAGGCGGCAAGAGTTCCAACAACTGCGTGCGCCCGTGTCAGGCACCGTCCAGCAGCTCGCCATCTCGACCGTTGGAGGCGTCGTGCAACCGGCGCAGGCGCTGATGATCATCGTGCCCGACGATGCGACTGTGGTGGTTGAGGCCAATATCATGAACAAGGACATCGGTTTTATTCGCGAGGGTCAGCCGGTGCGTGTAAAGCTTGAGGCGTTCAACTTCACCGATTATGGCATCGTCCCCGGCGTGGTTGAAAGCATCAGCCGCGACGCCATCGACATGAGCCAACCCAGCCAACAGGCGCAGCGCGACGACCAGGGCCGCTCCCAACCGCAACAGGGCCTGGTCTACGCGGCGCGCATCCGTCTGAACAAGCGCAGCATCCGCGTGCGTGGGCGTGACCAGATCATCGGCCCCGGTCTTGCAGCCCAAGCCGAGATCAAAACCGGCGAGCGGCGGATTATCGACTTCCTGCTGTCGCCGATCGCGCAGACAATGGATGAGGCGGGGCGGGAGAGGTAGTGATGTTTCACATAATCGACGAAGTTTTGAACGCGCAAGAACTTGCGGATATCCACACCGAGTTACAGCATATACAATTTGATGATGGTAAAAAGACTGCCGGAATGGTCGCAAAAACGGTGAAAAATAATGTCCAAGCGCAGGGCTTCGACAAAACAGCTGCAATCAAGCTCATTCGCAAGAATCTTCAGAATAATGAAAAGTTCAGGCAGTGCGCGCTGCCGATGCGTATGTCGTCGCTGATGTTGTCAAAATATCAGCCGGGTATGGAATATGGCTATCATAGTGACAGCCCCATCATTGAATTGGGACGGATAAGGGCTGATATCGCGTTCACCTTGTTTCTGACTGATCCGGCGCAATATGATGGCGGCGAGCTGGAAATTAAGATTGGAGATCAAGTCGCAGGCAATCTTCAACATAGCTACAAATTGCCCGCTGGATCAATGCTGTTGTACCCGGCAGTATTTGTACACTGCGTAATCCCTGTAACCTCCGGCGAAAGAATTGCGGTTGTAGGCTGGGTCCAAAGCATGGTTCGCGACCATCACAAACGCGGCATTTTGCGCGACCTATCGGTAGCGCAGGAGGCATTATTGCGTTCACAAGGTAAAAGCCCGACCGTTGATGGTATGAATAATGCCTTGTCGAACCTCCTTCGCCTGTGGGCTGAAAACTGATTCATCCCCAAGGTTTCTCAACCTCAAAGCGCGAACTGAATTCGCGCAAGGGTTAAGGAAGTATTCGCTCTCCACCATCTCGTTGAACCAGCCTGGGAGCCAAATCCAGCGCGAAGACGACGGGCAACCATCGCAACAAGCGTTAGTTCACGCCAACCGCATTCGCCTCAACCAGCGCACGAGTTGGGAATTAGATCATCGGTCCTGGCCTTGCCGCGCAGGCCGAAATCAAGACGGGCGAGCGGAGAATTATTGACTTCCTCCTTTGACCTATCGTGCAGACCGTGGATGAGGCTGGGCAGAGCGCTCAAGTAATCATTCTGTCATATACTAATCTCTCGTACACCATTTATTTTGCTTGATCTTATTTCGCCTGTGGGCGATCACGACAAAGATTCGGCGTTCGTCGAATGAGACGGTGCGGGGGCGCAATTTTATGGCATTACCATTTCGATTAGATGTACGCCGCGCGCGGCATCTGCGTTCGGGCGCCGAAAGCCGAAAGCATCAAAATTTTGTAGTCCTGTTAGACCGTCTCTGAAATTTCAGAGACGGTTTTTTGGTTTTTCAAAGGCGTTTGAAAAATGAATGAAGCGATCGAAAAGAAAGTCCGATCAGCAGCTAGCCGATTGCTGGGCATGGGGTTGCGCCGTGCTGATTGAAACGGAGTCCAGAAATCACGACGGAGGAGCAATAAAGTCGTTGCGTGTCATTGGATTGGCTGCATGCATTGTTGCACTGACAAGTTGCGGAGGTTCGCTTGAAAAGCGGTTTCCAACAGCGGACGACTTTTGCGCCAAAGAAAAACGGACGATCCCCAAATCTGAAAAAATCGCAGGGCTTTTGATGAAGTGGTACAGAGACGATGAGAAACGGGGAAATGTTTATAAGACTTACGCGGACGGATCAAATGAAAGCTTCGCCTATCAGGCAGGTCCGAATTATATAAGAGATTATCTTAATAAAATAACATCAACTAACGCACCCGAAATCGAAATCATACAAGCGGTCAGTAAGTATCTAAAAGATAATCCACTGTGCTGTCAGATTTTGAAGCCCGACCATCTCGGCAATCAGGTCTGGAATGGTGACGGTTTTATGGCAGATCAAAGATACATTGACGCATATGAATGGGGTTATGTCGCAGATGTGTATATTTTCAATAAAAGGCCATTTTACAAGATTGATACAGCATTTAATATCAAAGATTTATATCTTGAGTGGGATGGTACTGCTGGAAAAGGAATGGGCCAGCGAGGATGGCCATACATGATGAATAATTGCGGTGAAGTAAAAAACTTTGATGTGGGGTAATCTATGTTTTATGCAACGGGTAATGTTTTCTCAAACGAGATTATTTCAAAATATATTTACGGCAATACCGGAAAACCTGCTGATTTAACGGATGACGCAGTTCTCACGCGTTCGCCAAACGCTGATGCAGATGTTACAGTTGCTAACTATATGGCTGGCCCTGGCCGTTTTGCATCACCTGCTTTCTTTAAACTTCTAAGGGAATTTTTCTCACTAAGCAATAGTGAGATGCTAACGCTGATCGATGAATATGGGCCTGATAAAGTTGTTCAGATTGATGGAAAAATATTACCGAACAACAATATAGATTTCGACGAGTTCGGTAACGCCTACATTCCGAAAAACGCGCTGATTTATATGTTGGAAATTTTCAGTGCGAGTCTGAATTTTCATCAGGCTTATTTTGACGATGGAAAGGATGATTATTTTCAAAGATTGTTTGTATGGGGAACTTCGGAATTTAAGATATCCGATGACGCTGTATTTGTTGTGGAAGGAAATGGCGGAAATCGTCGTGTCGATAATTTTGCTATTGTTCCGCGCTATGCTAAAGAAAATTTCGATTTCGAAGGCGGCGCACTTTCGAATCTCCTTAGGCCAATAGCCGAGCCTTTGCTTGACCCGTTTGGGCTGGGCAGCACTGTTATCATAGATATTATTGGTAGTACGCAAACGCAAACTTACACATCGTCAGATTACGAAAATGACTACGCCAATCGCCCTATTTCTGTCGGGGGCATAGATTATGCCCAACAGCCTTTTCCAGATGGCACTCCCTGTTCCCCGTCAGCACCTATGGCCCAGATTTGAGGTTGTGATTTAAGGAGAGATTGGGTCTCGTCGTAGTGACGAAGGAACGAAGATGAGACCCAATCTCTCCAAATCAAAATCGCCAGCCAAGCGCCCTGCGGAAGCT
>JBGSVG010000174.1:0-8181 GCA_041753095.1 Sphingorhabdus sp.
CGCGAAGACCGGCGTCGATAGCGACGTCACCGGCGCGCGTGCCTACACCTGCAAGACTTGACTGGGTCCCGGTTACCCGTGGATCGGACCACTGTGCCATGACTTAATTCTCCTCAATAAACGGCAACATAGCCGCATGCGGTATATATTGGAGGAATTCGCTCCAGATTCAAGCGAAACACGACATCGGACTGTCGATTTTAACGCAAGCTTTTCGCAAAAGCCGCCGCTGCTGCACTGACTTGCACCCAAGTTATTTCAAATCCCGTCGTGTCGCCATAATAAGGATCGGCAACGGCCTTGCCCTTGTGCCCGGGCATATAATCGAGCAACAGCGAGAGATTTGCGGTGGCATCTATTGGTCTTAAAGCCTTCAGGTTGGCCAAATTATCGCCGTCCATCGCCAATATATGGTCAAAGACGTAAAAATCATTGGCCGACACCTGGCGTGCGCGCAAATCGCTGACATCGACACCGCCAAGCCGTTTTGCGACCTCGCGCGCGCGCCAGTCGGGTGGATTTCCAACATGCCAGTCGCCGGTTCCCGCAGAATCGACGCGTAACCTTATCCTTTCGCGCTCCGCCACTTGGCGCAACGCAGCCTCGGCCAGAGGCGAACGGCAGATATTACCAAGGCACACCATGAGCACCGAAATTGGTCGCTTCGTTTCGCCTGCGTTCATTTTTACTCCACCAAGTTGAATGGTAATTCAAGTTGCGCCATAGGCTTGTTCTGCTAGCCATAGCGCCACATGGCGACAACAGCCAAAAATGGGAGACGGGTGTGAGTAATACGGTCGAAAGCGGTGAACAGAACGCTGAAACCGCAACAGCCAACGCACCCTTGCCCGAGGCTAGCGGTTATAGTTGGTATGTGCTGGGCGTACTGGTCGTCGTTTATATTCTGAATTTTATCGACCGGCAGATTTTGAGCATTTTAGCGGTCGATATAAAGGCCGATCTGGGGCTGACCGACGGCGATATGGGCTTTTTGGGCGGCGCTGCCTTTGCGGTTTTTTATGCGCTGTTCGGAATTCCGCTCGGGCGGCTCGCGGATAACTGGAGCCGTGTGAAGCTGCTCTCCGTCGGTTTAGCGCTCTGGTCGGTAATGACAGCTTTGTCCGGGTTTGCCCGCAATCAGGCGCAGCTGACCGTGGCGCGCATGGGCGTGGGTGTCGGCGAAGCAACTGCAAGCCCGACTGCTTACTCGTTGATCTCCGATTATTTCCCCAAGCGCCAGCGCGCGACCGCCCTCGCGATCTATTCGTCCGGCCTATATATCGGTGGAGGCGTTTCGCTCTTTATCGGTGCACTGATAGTCAAGGGTTGGAACGAAGCTTATCCCGTCGGCGGCCCAATGGGTCTGGTTGGGTGGCAGGCAGCGTTTCTTGCGGTCGGCATCCCGGGATTGCTGGTCGCCTTATGGGTGGCAACCCTGCGCGAACCCGTTCGCGGCGCAATGGACGGAGTGCCAACCGCCAAAACAACTGCACCCTTTCGCGCGTTTGCCAGTGATTTGGCAATGATTGTCCCGCCCTTCACGATTTGGGGCGCATGGCAGCGCGGGCCGTCCGCACTGGTTATCAATCTTGTGACAGGTGCGGCGATTGCAGCTTTTGCCTATATGATGATCCAGCTAACCGGCAATTTCCCGCAATGGTCGGCGGTTGGATTTGGCTATTACGCTGTATTCAGTTGGGTCTCGGCATTGCGCGCCAAAGACCCGGCAACGTTCAAGCTGATCTGGGGCACTCCAGCCTTCATTTGCACGACGCTTGGCTACGGCCTAGTTGCGCTGGCCGCCTATGCGCTTGCATTTTGGTCAGCGCCTTATGCCGAAACGGTCCTGAAATTGCCAAAAGCACAACTTGCGTTAATTTTGGGCGGCAGCGGCGCGCTCAGCGGCTTTCTTGGGGTTATCATCGGCGGTGCCGTTGCCGATGCGTTGCGCTCAACCAATCCTGCTGGGCGAATTTTGGTGGTGATGTTTGGCGTGGCCGCGCCAGTAATTCCGATCTGGATCGGCTTCACCACTGATAACTCGATTTTATTTTATGCGATGCAATTTCTTGCAGGTATGTTTGGTGCAACCGCGTTGGGCGCGGCAGCAGCCACCACGCAAGATTTGGTCTTACCCCGGATGCGCGGCACCGCGACTGCAGCGTTTTTCCTCGGCACAACGCTCGTCGGCCTGTCCTTCGGGCCTTATATGGTCGGCCAGATTTCGGACCTTGCAGGGACCATGGTCGATGGCAAGCTCGTTGGAGACTTGCGTGTTGGCATTTTGTCGCTGATCGCCGTGGCACCCATTGCGCTCGGTTTATTGATAGCAGCCTACCGGATGCTGCCAAATGCAGAACGAACCATCGTTGAACGCGCTCGCGACGCTGGTGAACCCGTTTAATCAAGCGATTAAATTCTCCTTGACGCTAGCGTCAACTTGATGTCATTGCAGGCTCAGATTTTTCAGGAGAGATTCCATGTCGCTCGATGTCATTCCACGTACCGCCTATAATGAAGACCATGAAGCTTTCCGCCAGTCGGTCCGCCAGTTCCTGCTAAAGGAAGTCGCACCCAACGCGAAGCAGTGGCAGGAAGATGGCATCGTTCCCAAGGAAATCTGGCCGAAAGCGGGCGAAGTCGGGATGCTCTGCCCCACCGCGCCGGTCGAATATGGCGGCCTTGGCCTCGACTTTGGCTATAACGCGATCGTCGACGAAGAGAGCGCTTATTACGGCGGCGCGGCCACCGGCTTCTCCCTGCAATCCGACATCGTCGTCAATTACATCACCAGCTATGGCAGCGAAGAGCAGAAGAAGCATTGGCTGCCCAAGATGATCTCGGGCGAAGTCATCACCGCGATTGCGATGACCGAACCAGGCACCGGCAGCGATCTTCAAGGGATGAAGACCACCGCCAAGAAGGACGGCAATCATTATGTCATCAACGGCAGCAAGACCTATATCACCAACGGCCAGAATGCAGACCTGATATTGGTCTGCGTCAAGACCGACACTGAGATCCAGCCTGCCTATAAGGGCATGTCGATTGTGTTGGTCGAAGCCGACCGCGAAGGTTTCAAGCGCGGGCGCAATCTCGACAAGATCGGCATGGACGAGGCCGACACGTCGGAACTGTTCTTCGAAGATGTCCGCGTGCCAATGACCAATTGCCTTGGCGAAGAGGGCAAGGGTTTCATCTATCTGATGAGCGAATTGCCGCAAGAACGCCTGTCGATTGCGGTGTCGGCCATGGCGAGCACGCAAAAAGCGTTCGATGAAACTGTCGCCTTCTGCCGCGAACGCATCGTCTTTGGCAAGCCATTGCTCGATTTCCAGAACACGCGTTTTGTATTGGCCGACATCAAGTCGAAACTTCAGGTCGGCTGGGCGCATCTCGACTGGGCGCTCAATCGCCATTACAAGAAAGAACTGACCGCCGAGGAAGGCGCAGCCGCCAAATTATGGCACACCGATCTCCAGTGGGAAGTTGTCGACGCCTGCCTGCAACTCCACGGCGGCGCCGGTTACATGAACGAATATCCCATCGCCCGCATGTGGCGTGCGGCGCGCGTGACGCGGATTTTCGGTGGGACCAACGAGATTATGAAGGAACTGATCGGGCGGGGTCTGTAAGTGCCAAAACCGCAAAGCTGGCAACTCGATCCCGCTAACTACCCGTTCAAACACAAGACTGAAACGCGTTTTGCAGACCTCGATTTACTCGGCCATATCAACAATGTGTCGATGGCTGGGCTGTTCGAACATGGGCGCGGCATGTTCAACCACGCCATCGAAGTCGAACGCCGTGCGCCGGGGCAGCGCTGGTTGATCGTTAGCGTCGCGCTGGAATATATCGCCGAAGCGCATTTCCCCGAACATGTCGAGATTGCCAGCGGCATATTGCGTATCGGCAACAGCAGCTGGGACATTGCCTCCGCCGCGTTTCAGGGCGGGGAGTGCAAAGCGGTGTGCATCACTACCATCGTTTTAACCGATGCGAACGGACCCACCGCATTACCGCAGGATTTGCGCGAGGAATTCGAACGGTTGCGGGTTAAGTCCGCTTAATCCACAAAAGTCGCAGCGCGCTTCTGCATTCCGGCCATCACCGCCTCAATCTGGTTGGGCGTCCGGATCACCCGCGCTTGCCGAACGCTTTCGGCCATCAGGATTTCGTCCTCGTCCAGATCGGCGAATTCGTTGAACAAGGCCTTGGCCTCGCGCATCGCGTCCGGATTGCGGTTGGCGATTTCGAGCGCGATCGCCATCGCACGAGCGTGCGGGTTTTCGTCGACATGGGTGGCAAAGCCTAACCCCAATGCCTCAGCCCCAGAAAATTCGCGGTTGGTGTAGGTCAACTCACGCAACACATCGTCGCGCACCAGCCCGCGCCACAGCGCGTAGCCACCCATGTCGGGGATCAGCCCCCATTTCATTTCCATCACCGCCAGCCGCGCATCCGGCGCAACCACGCGGATGTCGGCACCGCTGGCAATCTGTAGCCCGCCGCCAAAGCAGACACCATGGACGGCGGCAATCACGGGCATTGGCAATTTGCGCCACAGCATCGCAACCTGCTGAAAAGTGTTGGCATTGCCGTGAGTCCGTTCGGTCAGGCCCCCTACCCCCGCGCTTGCGCTGGCACCACCGCCCGCCATGCTTTGCATATCAAGCCCGGCACAAAAGCTGCGTCCCTCGCCCGACAACACAACCGCTCGCACACTCTTCATGCCCGCAAGCTCCTCACCCGCAGCAATAATCCCCTGAAACATCGCAGGATCCAGCGCATTCATCTTGTCAGCTCGGATCAAACGGACATCGGCAACATGGTTTTCGACGGTGATACTAACGCGGTCGTTCATGCGAGATTTTCCTTCAGCTTAAATTCCACCAGCGGCAATTGGTCATTGCCAAAATACATCCATTTGCCGTCGACAAATATCGTCGGCGAGCCATAGCCGCCACGTTCGATTAGCTCCTCGGTATTGGCACGTAGCAGCGCCTTGACCGCGTCAGTTTGCGATGCCGCGCGCATGGATTCACCATCCAAGCCGGCGCTGGTTGCAATGGCGACCAAAACATCCAGATCATCCAGATTTTCCTGCGCGCCAAAATAGCTTTCAAAAGCCGCCTTGGTAAACTTGGAGAGCGAAAGATGATCATCGCCTAGGGTGCAAGCCATGCGCATCGCATTCACGCTTTTTGCGGGGTGCCATTGCGACGGGAAGTTCATCTCTACAGCTGCCAATGCCGCCCAATCCTTTAATACGCGCCAGCTATGTTTCAACCTGCGGTTATCGGTGGCTGCGCGCGCCGCGTATACCGACGGGTTGACCGCATTGAACACGCCGCCAACCAGGATCGGCCGCAATCGGGCGGTCGCGCCAGTTCGCGCCAAAACCCCGCTTAAATTTGTGAATGCAAGATAGGTCCAAGGGCTGGAAAGATCATAGAAAAACTCAACACGCTCGGCTGCCATATCTCTCTCCGTTAACGCCAAAACCATAGCATCACGGAAAGTTTAATGAAGCGATTAAATTTGCCGATTCTGCCTTTGGTTATAGGGTTCCATCGCTTGTCGGCGAATTTACACATTTGGCCGCATGTAACGCCGCCCGATTCACGTCTTAAATTGACTTTAACCATATGGCGTCACAGTGAGATGGGCAGATAAGCAATGTCCGGTGGATGGGGACAGGGGTCGTGAATGTTTGAGGGCAAAGATATGGGCTTTGCCAGTACAGGGTTTGGGGCCACTACCGGCTTCGGGCAGAGCGTTGCGCTTGCAGACGCGATGGTCGCACCCATGCGTCAGACACCCGAACGCAATTGGCGTGACCGATTATCTGAACTCGATTTGGTACCTGACCTCGGCGAAGACATCGGCTCAATCCGCTGGTTCCGCGGCCTTGGTACCTTAACGGCGTTGAGCGTGTTCGCACTCGCACTGCTTCCGGATTTCGGCCCGGTCTATGGCGCTCAGCCTCCCGTTCCTACAGAAGCGGAATTTGAAGAAGCCCGCGCGCAGATGATCATGCCGATTGCCTATGGCAGCGACAGTGGCAAGCGCATGGCAGCGACCGATGCTGTTATTGGTTTGGCCGGAAGCCCCGAACGTCCCCGTATCGAGCTAACAGCCACTTTGGGGCGCGGCGACAGCTTTGCCCGTGTGCTTCAGCGTGCAGGCGTCGGTGGCATCGACGCTGCCAATGTTACCTCGATGGTGTCAGGCGTGACGTCGCTCGGCGATATCGAACCGGGTACACCGATCGAGAT
Source organism: Sphingorhabdus sp. (assembly GCA_041753095.1). GTDB lineage: Bacteria > Pseudomonadota > Alphaproteobacteria > Sphingomonadales > Sphingomonadaceae > Sphingorhabdus_B. Next base: position 6,279 of record JBGSVG010000174.1, read on the forward strand.
TGTCCTCGGCCAGCGCACGTCGAAAAATCAGGCGCGGCCGCTTGAATCCATCGCCTTTCGTGCGCGCTTCGACCTTAATCTTGCGGTTAATCGCGAAGGCAATGCGCTACGACTGGCGCGCAAACCCATTGCAGTCGATGATACACCGCTGCGTATTCGCGGAACCGTTGGCGATAGCCTTTACCGCTCTGCTCGCGCTGCCGGTGCGCCGGCAAGCGCCATTCAGGATTATCTCAAGGTCATCGCCGGGCGCACGTCCATCTCATCAATCCGCTCCAGCGACGAATTCGACATCATCGTTGATTACAAGCGTGCCGAAACCGGCGAACTCAAGGTTGGCGGCCTGCTTTATGCTGGCATAGACCGCGACGGCAAATCGGCGATCCAGATGCTGAAATGGACGATGGGCGACAATAGCCAGTGGTTTGAGGCATCAGGGGTCGGCGAATCCAAAGGCGCGCTGAGCCGCCCGGTCAATGGCCCGGTCACATCGGGCTTTGGAGGACGGCGCCACCCGATTTTGGGCTATGTGCGGATGCACAGTGGGCTTGATTTCAAGGCTGGCTATGGCACGCCCATTTATGCGGTAACCGATGGCGTGATTGCCTATGCCGGCCGCAAGGGCGGCTATGGCAATTTCGTTCAGATCAACCATGGCGGCGGACTGGCGTCGGGCTATGGCCATATGAGCCGTTTTGCGACCAGCAGCGGCCAGCGCGTGCGCCGCGGGCAGATTATAGGCTATGTCGGCTCAACCGGCCTTTCGACCGGCCCGCATCTGCATTACGAACTTTACCGCGGCGGACGGGCCGTCAATCCGATGTCGGTCAAGTTCACCCAGCGGGCCCAGTTGGAGGGCAGCGATCTCGCGCAATTCAAGAGCAAGCTGAACCGTCTGAAATCCGTTAAAGCCGGTGCCGCCCTTGCCCCGCTGAAACCGTCCAGCCGCGTACAGCAAGAACCCAAGCGCGAAATCGACCGCCTGACCCAGCGCATGGACACGCGCACCCCTCGCGGATAAGCCGTTGAGGATGCGCCATTGCTCCGCTAAGCAGCTGAAATGAGCACTTCATCCAGTTTTCCAAATACCCGCCTCCGTCGCAGTCGCGCCACCCAGTGGAGCCGCGCTATGGTGCGCGAAAATCTGTTATCCCCAGCCGAACTGATCTGGCCGTTATTTGTCACTGAGGGCGACAATGTTGAACAACCAATCGCGACCCTTCCGGGCGTGTCGCGTTGGTCGGTCGATCAGATTGTAGCTCGTGCTGGCGATGCAGTCGGCTTGGGTATCCCGTGCATCGCGCTTTTCCCCAATACGCAGGCCCACCGCCGCAGCGACAGCGGCGAGGAAGCGTTCAACCCCGATAACCTGATGTGCCGCGCCATTCGCGCGATCAAGGAAGCGCATGGTGACGCTATCGGCGTGCTCACCGATGTCGCACTCGACCCGTATACCGCGCATGGCCAGGACGGTCTGGTCGATGACGCAGGATATGTCCTCAATGACGAAACGGTGGCTGTGCTGGTCGACCAAGCCATCAATCAGGCCGAGGCAGGCGCCGACATCATTGCTCCAAGCGACATGATGGATGGCCGAATTGGCGCCATCCGCAAGGCGCTGGAAATGAACGGGCACAATAATGTGCAAATCATGTCCTACGCTGCCAAATATGCCAGCGCCTTCTACGGCCCGTTCCGCGATGCTGTCGGCTCCCGCGGTTTGCTGAAAGGCGATAAGAAAGGGTACCAGATGGACCCGGCCAACAGCGACGAAGCGTTGCGCGAGGTCGCAATGGACATCGCCGAAGGTGCGGACAGCGTCATGGTGAAACCCGGCCTGCCCTATCTCGACATCATCCGCCGGGTTAAGGACCGTTTCGATGTCCCGGTCTTCGCTTATCAG
>JBGSVG010000175.1:0-2990 GCA_041753095.1 Sphingorhabdus sp.
CCTTCGGTAGATACGCCGATATAGCCCGCCTGCTTTTCCGAGAGCTTGGTGAGCTTCACACCCAGTTTTTCAAGGTGAAGCATCGCAACCTTCTCGTCGAGATGCTTTGGTAAAACATAGACTTCGTTCTTGTAATTCTCACCCTTGGTCCAAAGCTCTATCTGCGCGAGCGTCTGGTTGGTGAACGATGCCGACATCACGAAGCTCGGATGTCCCGTTGCGCAACCAAGGTTCACGAGACGACCCTTGGCAAGCACGATAATCTGCTTACCATCCGGAAATTCAACCAGGTCGGTTCCTGGCTTCACTTCGGTCCATTTGTAATTGCTGAGAGCTGCAATCTGGATTTCGCTATCGAAGTGACCGATGTTGCAGACAATGCTCATCGGCTTCATGTTCTTCATATGCTCGGCGGTGATAACGTCGGCGTTACCTGTAGCTGTGCAGAAAATGTCGGCACGCGCGACTGCTTCTTCCATCGTTACGACTTCAAAGCCTTCCATAGCGGCCTGAAGCGCGCAGATGGGATCGACTTCGGTGACCATAACGCGCGCACCGCCGTTGCGGAGCGACTGTGCCGAGCCCTTGCCGACATCGCCGAAACCGGCAACGCAGGCCACTTTACCGGCCAACATCACGTCGGTGGCGCGGCGAATGGCGTCGACCAACGATTCCTTGCAGCCATAGAGATTGTCGAACTTCGACTTCGTCACGCTGTCATTGACGTTGATCGCAGGGAATGGCAGTTCGCCCTTCTTCGCGATTTCATACAGACGGTGAACGCCAGTGGTGGTTTCTTCCGAAACGCCCTTCAGATTCTTGACGGTTTCAGTCAGATAGCCCGGCTTCTTGGCGATAAATGCTTTGAGCGCGCGCTGGAATTCGACTTCTTCTTCGTTTTCCGGTTCGGCAAAAGTTTCGCCACGTTCAAGCTTCGCGCCCCAAAGCGCAAACATCGTCGCGTCGCCGCCATCGTCGAGGATGATGTTCGCCGTGATATCGTCACCCCAGTCGAAGATGCGACCGACATAATCCCAATAGTCGGCAAGGCTCTCGCCCTTCACTGCGAACACAGGGATTTCTTTTGCGGCGATTGCAGCAGCGGCATGGTCCTGAGTCGAAAAGATGTTGCAGGTCGCCCAGCGCACATCCGCACCAAGCGCCGTCAATGTTTCAATGAGAACCGCAGTTTGAATGGTCATATGCAACGACCCAACGATCCGCGCGCCCTTTAAAGGTTGCGACGCACCGAACTCGCGACGCAACGCCATCAGGCCCGGCATCTCGGTCTCTGCAATATTGATTTCTTTACGGCCAAAATCGGCCTCGCCGATATCGGCAATGACATAGTCGTTGAAAGCCACAGGCTTGGTCTCCGGGAGGGTTTTTGTTGGCCCTGCCCTTAGCTGCGACTTTCAACGAAGGCAAATATAAAGATTGCTTTATATGATTATCGGCGTTGAGCGATGCTCACGGCGCAAGCTTTTCCTGACCATGATTGCCCAACAACGACGCGATCGGCCAGTGCAGCCATCGTGGATACACCATGCGACTGCGTCGACAAATCCAGTGCAAGCTGCTTCAATTCACCGCAGTTCATGTTGCGGTGACCATTGCCGTAGCTATTGGCATAACCAATGGACATTCGGTCAAGCGCGTTTAGCGCGCCGCCTGCACCGCTTGTCTGTGCAAGCTGGGTTTTCAGGAGGTTATTCTGCGACCCGATTAGGGCATTATGTTTTGTGACGAAACGGTTATATTGCGGCAAGAAATTATCAGGCGTATTTCGGCACCGAAGCGCCGTTACCATCAACATCGTATTCAGATGCTTGATCTTCGCCGCATCCTGCGACGCGCTCGACCAGCAGGCTTGTGCTGGCTGAACGGTGAGTGCTGCTAATACTGCGGCAAGCGCAGCTTTCCTTATAAAACCGGTCATTTCCCCAACCCCTTTTGCGTGTTCAACAGGGAAATGATTGACGATTCTGTTTACTGAAATTTCAACATGCAAGGTAAAGCAAAATTAACCATCTAAGACGTTCGACCGAGGTCAAATAATATTTGCCATCGGATGGAACCTTTTGCGGGTTGCGACAAGAAGTGGCGAGCCATCGATAACCCCACTTGACTCGCAATGGGCCCTACCGGATTAGACATTATACCCCACCCCCCCTCAAAGGAATTTAAGATGAGCATTTCTGTTGGTGACAAAATCCCTGACGTAAAATTGGTCAAGGCGACAGCCGAAGGGCCACAGCCAGTTCAGTCATCGGATTATTTTGCAGGCCGCCGCGTAGCTTTGTTTTCGGTTCCCGGTGCATTTACCCCAACTTGCTCGGCAAAGCACTTGCCCGGTTTTGTGGAAAAGGCCGACGAACTTGCAGCGAAGGGCATCGATGAAATCGCCTGCACTGCCGTAAATGACGCATTCGTACTCGGTGCCTGGAACAAGGCAGGCGGTTCGGACGCCATCACAATGCTGGCGGACGGCAATGGTGACTTCGCATCGGCGCTGGGCCTTGAAATGGACGGCACTGCATTCGGCATGGGGAAACGCGGACAGCGCTTCTCGATGGTCGTCAACGACGGCGTGGTAGAGCAGATCAACGTCGAGGCACCAGGCGATTTCAAGGTGAGTTCCGCCGATCACATGCTTGGCCAGATGTAAGCATCACATGAATGTCATGCCCGTGCGGCATAGATGAAGGGAGGGGCGACCCTCCCTTTTTTGTTGCGAAAATGGCAAAATTCGGTGAAGCGTGATTATGACTAGCAAAAAATCCCAAGACATTATCCATCAACTCGTTTCCGAATATGAAGCATCGGTTAAACGGCTTCAAACGGCACTAGCGCGTTTTCTCACGCAGGGAATACAGCCTGGCGTCGAAGAACGGATAAACCGCGATTTCTGTTATCCGGAACTGGCGATTACCTATCATGGTGTAGAACGCGCGACGGTCACCAATCTTGCCTTTGGCAAGCTGGAAAAA
>JBGSVG010000176.1:0-10544 GCA_041753095.1 Sphingorhabdus sp.
TGAAAATGCTTCTGCCAATGGCCGGTTGAAGGTCAATCTGGCCGACAATATCGCGCTCGATTTTCGCGGCTATTATAACCGCGGAACCATCGAATATGACTCGCCGTTCGGGCTTGGCGCAAACGCTGTTCCGGTTTCCAACAACACGCAATTTGTCGGCTATGTCGGCGCGGAATTCGATCTGGCAGATGGCCGTTTCCAAAACCGCGTTTCCTACGCCCGCACCGATATCAGGCGTATCGGCAAAGATCCGGTGGCGTTTTCGTTCAACAATTTCGATGTCGAAGGGACCATTGACCGCTTCGAATATCATGGCGCTTTCGATATCGCCGACGCCGCGACCATCGTTTTTGGCGCGGAGCATGAGCGGACCTATGCCAGCACTTCGTTCGAAGGCGCACCTGCCGATGTGGCCCGTAACGAAGTAACCAGCGGTTTCGGGCAATTGATCTTGCGTCCCTTCACTGGCCTGACGCTAACCGGAGGTGTCCGGTACGATGATTATAGCGACTATGGCGGCCAGACCACCTTTGGCGGCAACGCAGCCTACACCCCCAATGCAGGCGCAACTGTGTTAAGGGCAACCTTTGCCGAAGGTTTCCGCGCGCCGACTTTGAGCGAGGGCCAGCCTCCGTTCGGCAATCCTGACCTCCGTCCCGAAACCGCGCGCAATTTCGATCTTGGCGTCGAGCACCGGTTCCTCGGCGGCAAGGCGCAGGTGTTTGCGACCTATTACAACCGCCGCAGCAACGACCAGATCACCTTTTCGTTCGTCACTTTCCAGTCGGAGAATATCGGGCGGGTCAAGACCGAAGGCGTGGAGCTTGGCTTTGCGTTGCAGCCGACCGAGCGGCTGAGTATTCAGGTAAACTACACGCTGACCGACGCGATTAACCGCTCGGCGGGCGCGAATTTCGGCAACCGGCTTGAACTGCGGCCGCAGCATTCGGGAAGCTTTACGGTCGATTGGCAGACGCCGTGGAAGGTAAAGCTGGGCGCCACGTTGCTGCTGAGCGGCGACAGTTTCGACAATGCCGCCAACAATGTGCGGCTCGATGGCTATGCGCTGGCCAATGTCCGCGCGGCGTTGCCGGTGACAGAGGCAGTCGAGCTTTATAGCCGCGTCGATAATGTGTTCAACACCGATTACACCGTCGTGAACCGCTACAACACATATGGCCGCAATGCGCATGTCGGCGTCCGGGCTCGTTTCTGAAATTGCGTTTACGATTAAAGACAGATAGAAATGGAAGGATGACGAACATGACATCATCGAAATCAATCGGCGCACAAATGGCCTGGCCGCTTTCGCTTGGGGCCAGCACTGTGGTCGGCAGCCTGCTGCTCGCGTGCGTATTCCCATTCGCAAGTTTCGCCGCTTTGGCCGCGCTGACCATGACACCGCGCCGGGGCCTTATGCTGGTGACGGCGGCTTGGGCAGTAAATCAGGCAACCGGATTTTTCCTGATGTCCTTCCCTTGGGACGCGCAGGCGGTTGGCCACGGCATTGCGATATTGGCGGCTACATTGGCGGCCACTGTGGTGGCGCGGCTTGTGGCCGATAAATTGCACGGAGCTTCTGCACTGCGCGCTGCCGCAGCGTTAGCGTCGGCATTTGTTGTTCATCAGGTTCTGCTGCGCGCGTATGCCAGCATGGGCGGCGGTGCGGAAAATTTCTCTGCCGAGATAATTTCGGGCATCGCACTCAACGACGCCATGTGGTTCACCGGCCTGATGGCGCTGCGCTTTGTTATCGCGCATTTCTCCGGCGAGAAGGCATTGCCAGCAACAGCTTGACGCGACTCGTCCTGCGGGGGAGAGTTAGCGCATGAAACGCCTCCTCCCGCTTGCCGCCTTACTCCTTGCAGGTTGTGCGACACCTCACATATCAACGCCTGCCGCACCGCAAAGCGCGCAAGAGGCACTGCGGCCGTATTACGCAACACTCGAGCCGAAGCTTCCGAAGGCACCGGCCAACCCTGCCTTATCCTCCGATACCGTGATAACCCGCTTTGCCTTCGGGTCGTGCCAGAACGAAAACCGGAATATGAAATTCTGGGACGTGATCGCTGCGCAAAAGCCACTGGCGTTCTTGCTGATCGGTGACAATGTCTATGGCTACACCCGCCCGACCGGCGGCGCTGACATGCCAACGCTGGTGGCCGCTTATAAAAAGCTCAACAGCCGCTCCGAATTTGACCGATTTCGTCGGTCGGTACCCATGATGACAACATGGGACGACCATGATTATGGCGCGAATGACGGCGGCGGATCGTTCGCGTTCAAGGATTGGTCGGAGAAGGTGTATGAGACATATTGGAATGCTTCGGATGAAGTGAAATCTCGGCCCGGTATCTATGAGAGCCGCTTGGTTGGCCCCGAGGGCAAACGGGTGCAATTCATCATCCTCGACGCGCGCTTCTTCCGGTCCGATCTTGCTGCCATGCCCTATCGTGAGCCGGAGCCGCCGCGCGGTTGGTATATTCCCAATATGAATAGAGACGCGACCATATTGGGTGATGCGCAATGGGCGTGGCTTGAAAAGGAACTAGCCAAGCCAGCCGAGCTGCGCTTCATTGTTTCCTCAACGCAGGTCATTACCGACGGCCATAATTTCGAAGGCTGGACCAATTTCCCGAAAGAACGCCAGCGACTATATGCCTTGCTGGCCGACAAGCGAGTCAGCAACGCCATCTTCCTTTCCGGCGACCGGCATTCCGCCGGGTTTTACAAGAAGACTGTCGCAAATTTATCAAAGCCATATTGGGAATTCACTTCAAGCTCGCTAAATTCGCCGAATGGAAAAGGAGATGGCAGCGACAAGGAACCCGATGCAACCCGCACCGGCGGCCTTTGGGGCATAGCGAATTTCGGGCAGATCGATATCGACTGGTCCGCGAAAAAGGTAACGATGAGCCTGCGAAAGGATGACGGCAGCGTGATCGAAACGCAGGTGGTTAATGTGATCGATTGATCGCTGAATAATCAACTGCGGCGACTGTCTCCATCACCGCGTCGCGGATCGCGTGTGCCGTTGCCAATGGCAAAGCGATCATTTCGAGCGTTCCGCCAGCAATGCCAAAGTTCACTGTTGCCAGCCCTTGCCGCCGCGAAATCGGTCCTTGGGCAATCTCGACCGTCTGCACCTTCACTTCCGGCGCAATAGTCAGCCTTTGGTGCCACCAGCCGCGCCGCAGATATATTTGTCCTGCGTCGAGTGCATAACGGTATTCACGCCAATCCAGCCACAGATAGATCATAAACGGAACCAGCAGCAACAATAGCAACAGGGATCGCAGTGGACTCGAGTCAGCGAACCATATCACCGCCAGCATCGCCATCGCAATTACCGGAAGCAGCAGCGTTATCTGAACGCTCCAATACTTCCCAACTCCGCGCTGAAATTGCGTGTCAACGTCGGGCGCATTGATCATCGCCGCCTGCGCAATCGGCCATATCTCGCCCAGCGTTGCAAAAGGCGCAGCCACGAAATTGCTCTCGTCCTTGCTGTCCTGCGCCAGGCTGACGAATTTCAAACTGTGCCAACCGCGACGTTTGCGGATCGGGCCGGTCTGGATCACCGCCGCCTGCACGCGGTGCGCGGGCATGACCGCATCGGTCAGCGTCAACAGGCCGCGACGACGGCGAAAGCCCTTAGGTGTCCGGTCGAGCCGGAAGCCATGCTCTTTCAATAATGTGCGGATGACGCCCGATGCGAAGCCGATGATGATCAGGCTACCCAATGCGCCCAGCCCCAGTATAACTTGCGCTGCCCAGCCAGCGCCATTGATCTGGTCCACCGAAACACCGCGTTCTTCGGCAATTCCGATCCAGTGCTTGAAATCCCAAATATCATAGGGAAGCAGAAAATCGAACTGCTGCGCGACACCACCGAGCACGGCGAAAATGACCAGAGAGAAGGAATATAGGCCGAGGGTGAATACACGTTTGCCGTCCATGGCAAAGATCGGTGCTGCCTCTGGCTGGTCGGCAGCCTCGTTTTCATCCGAAACAGCGGCAACACCGCTTTTGCGCGCACGCACCAGTTCGCGCAATCGTTCGGCTTCGCTCAAACTGACAAAGCTCAATTTGGCATCGTCGCCCTCGCCGCCGCCGGTCTCGAACTTCACTTCGCCCAAGCCCATCATGCGCGCAAGCGGCTTCTGCTCGATGCTGACATCCTGAATGCGCTCGTACGGTATCGAGCGCGCAGTGCGGCTCAAAACGCCCTTTTCGATGCGAATGTCATGCTCGCCGATATGGTAGCGGAAGCGCATCCATGCGATCCAGCGAAAGAACAGGCTGACCAGCAGAACAAGCACGATAACGATCGGGATGAGGATTGGGTTATTCGCACTCCGCACTCCGAAAACGGCGGCAAATAAAGGAAATATCAGTTGTGGCAGGCCATTGATAAAGCTTACGAACAATCCGGAAATATGCAGCCGCTCACCGTCGGAAGCGGTCTCGTTCTCGGCTATGGCCCCTATTTCGGTCAAATCACGTCCTGCCGGATCGCCGCCCTCATCGCTTCACGCATGGCGAGCGCGTCGGCGTGAAGCAGACCCGGCAAAGCAACGGTGCTGTTGTGATTTCCCGCTGTATGCACCGTCAAAGTCGCCAAATCATAACGCCTATCAATCGGCCCCTGATCGACGTCGATGTGCTGGATGCGGCCAAACGGCACCACGGTATCTCGGTAGAACATATAGCCGCGCACGACGCGCAGCCGGTCGGTCCCCATCGCATAGCCCCAATGCCGATATTTGCGGGCCGGGACGACGAACGCCATGAAAGTATAGATCAAAGTCACCGGGACAATGAAGGTGCCAGCTGGCATCGCCTCCGCAAATTCGAGAACTGTCGCGCCGATGACGAACGGCAAAAGTCCCAACGCCGAAGCAATCCGCGTCGTTGTGACATAAGCAGGATTGAGTGGAGTTAGTTCTGGCGCAGTTTCTTCTGTCATCCGCGTGATATGCGCAGACTGTGTTGCATATGCAAGACGGTTTAGCGCGCCAAAGCAGCGTTGGCTTCGTCCATTAGCTTGGCGATGATATCCACCACTGGCCGCTCGACATGCACCATGCCGACCGACTGACCGGCCATCACCGATCCATATTCGACATCGCCGTCGATCACCGCACGGCGCAGCGCACCCGCCCAATATTTCTCGATCTCAAGCTGGGCTGCCTCCATGTCGATTTCGCCGCGGTCGAGCATCGCTGCGACCTCGACCTGTTTGGCGGTGAACAATTCGGTGCCCTTGTTCTTCAGTGCGCGCACCGGGATGACCGGTAGGCGCGGATCGATCTGCACACTTGCCACCGCGTCGCGGGCATTGGCGCGCAGGAACGCCGCCTTGAAATTGGGATGCGCAATGCTTTCGTGCGCACAGACAAAACGCGTGCCGAGTTGGACACCGGAAGCGCCCATTTCGAGATAGCTTGCCATGAGGCCGCCGCGTGCGATGCCGCCCGCTACGAATATCGGCAATTGCTCGCCGAGTTCGGGCAAGATTTCCTGCGCCAGCACCGAAGTCGCCACCGGCCCGATATGCCCGCCCGCCTCGCTGCCTTCGATCACCAGCGCATCGACGCCCGAGCGCGCAAATTTCTTGGCGAGCGTCAGCGCAGGCGCAAAGCAGATGACTTTCGCGCCAAATTCCTTGATCGCCTCGATACTCCCCTTCGGCGGCAACCCGCCTGCAAGCACGACATGGCTGACATTGTACCGCGCACATACCTCGATCAGATCCATTATCTGCGGGTGCATGGTGATCAGGTTCACGCCGAACGGCTTGGACGTCAGGGCTTTCGTCGCGGCAATCTCGGCATCGAGCAATTCCGGCGTCATCGCTCCGCAAGCAATGACCCCGAACCCGCCTGCGTTGGAAATCGCAGACACAAGGTTCCGCTCCGAAACCCACGACATCGCCCCGCACATGATAGCGACGTCACAGCCCAGAAATTCGGTGCCGCGTTGCATGAGGTGTGCGAGTTTTGTCATGAGTTGCCTCTAGCGGCGTCACTGCTTTTGAGGCAAGGCGTTTCGACTATTGGGTACTAGCAATATCTATTAGATTTACGAGACAAAACCATGAAAAATATTCAGATAATTGACTGCGCGATAAATGCCACCTTCAGCATTTTTCAAGCGTCAGACAAGGAATTTCAAACAATATTCCCGGACGACTGTGACATGGAAATTGTCGAAGATTTTATCGCGCGCGTTGGCAACACTGTTGCTGGCAAAATATTAGGTCCGATTTGGCAACGTCCGATACTCAAACGTGATGCGCGGGGCATTCACGGCACTTTATTTTACGGATATGCGGATCGGCGTGATGTAATACCCGCAACAAAGCGAGAAGTGGACTGGGACGAAAGCAGCATCAATGCTGCTCAACGCGAACTTGCCCGCAAGTCACGATAACGAACAACCCAGCTTCCTTACTCAGCGTCCAACCCGTACGCCGTATGCAACACCCGCACTGCCAACTCGGTCTCATCCTCGTCAATCAACACCGACACCTTGATCTCGGAAGTCGAAATCGCCTGAATGTTGATCTTGCGGTCCGCCAATGAACTGAACATTGTCGATGCAACACCTGCATGGCTTTTCATGCCGACGCCGACGACCGAGATCTTGGTGATCTTCGTGTCGGAAATCAGCCGGTTGTAACCGATCGCGTCGCGCTGGTTTTCCAATATGTCGGTGCAGCGCGCGAGGTCGGCTTGCGGGCAGGTGAAGGTCACGTCGGTCTCGCCTTTGTCGCGGCCGACATTCTGGATGATCATATCGACGTTGATGTTCGCGTCGGCCAATGGCGCGAAGATGTTGGCCACCGCGCCGGGCCGGTCAGGCACTCGAGTCAGGGTGATCTTCGCTTCATTCTTGTCGGCGGCGATGCCGGTGATCAGTTGGCGTTCCACTTGATACTTCTCCAGTTCTTCGTCGGTCACGATCATCGTGCCGGGGATGCTGTCGGCGTCGGGGGCGTTTTCGTCGATGAAAGACGACAGCACCTGCACACGCACATTTTCCTTCATTGCGAGGCCCACCGAGCGGGTTTGCAGGACTTTCGAACCGACCGAGGCCAGCTCGAGCATTTCTTCGTACGTGACTGCCTTCAACTTACGCGCGCGCGCCACGATGCGCGGGTCGGTGGTGTAGACGCCGTCGACATCGGTGTAGATATCGCAGCGGTCGGCCTTTACTGCGGCGGCGACCGCGACCGCCGACGTATCCGATCCACCGCGGCCCAAAGTGGTGATGCGGTTGTCGTCGGTCAGGCCTTGGAAACCAGGAATAACCGCGATGTTTCCGGCCTTCATTGAAGCGAGCAGTTCATCGGTGTCGATAGAGCCAATTCGCGCCTTGGCATGCGCGCCATCGGTGTGGATCGGCATCTGCCAGCCAAGCCAGCTGCGGGCATTGCAGCCCAGCGCCTGAAGCGTAATCGCAAGTAAGCCCGAAGTAATCTGCTCCCCCGCCGCGACCACAACATCATATTCGGCCGGATCGTACAGCGCGTTCGCCTCGCGGCAGAAATTCACTAGCCGGTCGGTGTCGCCTGCCATCGCGCTGACCACAACCGCGACTTCATCGCCGCGCTCGGCCTGACGCTTCACCAACTGCGCCACGCGGCGGATGCGTTCGGTCCCGGCCATAGACGTGCCGCCAAATTTCATTACTATGCGGGCCATGAAAACCTTACATTATGGCTATATTACAATCGGGCGCCCTGATAGGGACAGGATATGACAAACGCAAGCTTGGGCACGACAATAAACGCCGCTGAGGCTGCGCATTTCGGTGCGCTAGCGGCGGACTGGTGGGACCCTAAGGGTTCGAGCGCGATGTTGCATAAGCTCAACCCAGTTCGGCTTGGCTTCATCCGGGCGGCGATTGACGCGCATTTTGGTGCCGATGGCAAATCGCGCTATCCGCTAGCGGGCAAGACCGCGCTGGACGTCGGTTGCGGCGCGGGTTTGCTGTGCGAGCCATTGGCGCGGATGGGCGCTGCAGTGACCGGCGTTGATGCCGCACCGGAAAATATCGAGGCCGCGAGGGCTCACGCCGCGCTGTCAGGGTTACAAATCGATTATCGCGCTGGCGAAATTGCCGAACAAGGCTTGGGCCAGTACGACATTGTAACCTCGATGGAAGTAATCGAGCACGTTACCGATCCCGCAACGTTTATCGCCGAGTTGGTGCGACACCTAAAGCCCGATGGACTGATGCTTTTATCCACCCCCAACCGCACGCCCGCCTCACGATTGTTTCTCGTCGAGGCTGCAGAACGGCTCGGTCAGGTACCGCGCGGCACGCATAATTGGGACCAGTTTCTGACACCGGAGGAGTTGAAGACGCTTCTGGCGGGCGCAGGGTTGGAAGTGGTCGAGATGCAGGGAATTGCGTTTTCCCCGCTCAAGGGTTTACATTTAAGCGGGAATATGGCGCTTAATTACATAATGAGCGTGCGCTTGTCCTAACCAAATTCGGTTTCAAGTCCTTGGGCAAAGTATAGTCCATTTTATACAGATGCTTGCCGCCGGTAATTTCGATTTCGACATTGCCTGTGATGCCGCGGAGTTCCTCGGTACCCGAGTCCGGTACAATGATAATCGACAATGCTTGGTCGCTGCCGGTCATGGTGCCGCGGTGCGCGAGAATGAAGCTCCCCTTGTGACCGCTTAGCGTACCGGTAACGGTTTCGAGCGCAACATACACCCGTGCGCCATTGGCTTCATTTCCGCCTGCCATCATCTGGCCCTGACTCGTCGCCTCTAAATCGCCGTGAAATTGCTTGTCGATCGACATCCGCATCAATGGGTCAGTAGCTTCCGACACGGGCACAAGCTTAACTTCAAATTCGCCGGCTGCATGGTGCATTTCAATATCCTTGGCGTGTGACGGGGTCGCGAACATTGCAGCAGCTGCCGCAAATGCAAGCAACCTGCTTGCGAAATCAGTCATAGCCTGAATCTGCATATTGGTCGTCTGCCAGATCGCTAAACTTGGTAATCTTGGCCTCGAACTTCATCCGCACACGCCCCGTTGAGCCGTGCCGTTGCTTGGAAACGATAAGCTCCGCGATGCCATGGATTCGCTCCATTTTTTCGTTCCAGGCGTCGAACGCAGGCGTGCCCTCATCGGGTTTTTTCATCAGCTCGTAATAATCTTCGCGGTAGACGAACCACACCATATCGGCGTCCTGTTCGATCGAGCCGGATTCGCGCAAATCTGACAGCATCGGTCGCTTGTCCTCGCGCTGTTCGACCGCACGGCTGAGCTGCGACAGTGCAACGACAGGGATGCTGAGTTCCTTCGCCAGTGTTTTCAGACCGCGGCTAATCTCGGAAATTTCGTTGACGCGGTTGTCGTTGGCGCGGCTCGACCCCTGCAGCAGCTGCAAATAGTCAACGACGATTAGCCCAATGCCATGCCGCCGCTGCAAGCGCCGTGCGCGGGTCCGCAGCGCCGCAATCGTCAGTGCCGGTGTGTCATCGATATAAAGCGGGAGTTCCTGCAACTCGCGGCTCGCACGCGACAGTTCGCGGAAGTCGTCGCGGCTGATTTTGCCCATGCGTAACAATTCGGAACTGATCCCCGATTGCTCGGCCAAGATGCGCGTCGCGAGCTGGTCCGCCGACATTTCGAGACTGAAAAAAGCCACTTTTGCACCCGCGCCTTTGGATTCTTCGATGCCGTCTTCGCGTTCTTGAATCCAACGTCTTGCGGCATTGAACGCAATATTCGTTGCCAGCGAGGTCTTGCCCATACCCGGCCGTCCGGCGAGGATCACAAGGTCAGAATTGTGCAGCCCGCCACATTTTGCATTGATGCCACTAAGTCCTGTGGTGACACCGGACAGGCTACCGCCCGAATTGAGCGCCTTTTCGACATTCTTGATCGCTTCGGTCGAGGCCATCAGGAAGCTCTTCATCGAGCCGGTTTCGCCCTCGCCCTCGGCAACCTTGTACAGCGCGCTTTCGGCAGCTTCGATCTGGCCTTTGGGGTCTACGCTCTCGCTTGTGTCGAGCGCATTATCGACGAGCGTCCGGCCAACCGTCACCAATTCGCGCAGCAACGCCAGATCGTAAATCTGCTGGGCAAAGTCGCGCGCGCCAATGAGGCCCGCGCCATCGGCGGTCAGTTTTACCAAATAGCCCGGCCCGCCCAATTCGCGCATCGACTCGTCGGCTTCGAAAAACGGCTTCAACGTAACCGGCGTGACCAGCATGTTTCGGTCAAGCAGACGCAAGATTTGCTCATAGACCCGGCCATGCAGCGGCTCAAAAAAATGGTCTGGCTGGAGCTTGATCGAGACGTCCTCGATAATCCGGTTGTCGATCAGGATCGCGCCCAGAAACGCCGCCTCTGCCTCGATGTTGCGTGGCAGGCGTTGGGGTTCTGCTTCGTTCGCAGCGGCAAGTCTGATTGGTTCGGCCATGACGCCCTATCCTTTAGCACAGGGCCTTGTGCAAGGCTCCGCAAAAATAGAATCGGGGACAGGCCTGTGGACAAAAATCGGCGCA
>JBGSVG010000177.1:0-6378 GCA_041753095.1 Sphingorhabdus sp.
GCGCGCGCAATATCTTTTGGCGACCGAGTTGTTCAACGGTGCCCATATCGAGAAGGATTGGGTGCGCGCATATGCGCTGATGACGCGCGCGTCCTCCGCCGGAATGGCGCCTGCTTCGCGCAGTCTTGCGCAAATGGATCAATATGTTCCGCTGGAGCAGCGGCAGGCGGCAACCGTGTTAGCGGGCGAGCTGGAACAGCGCGCAGACCGCGCCCGCACTGCTCAGGTGGCTGGCTTCCCTATCAACACGGCCCCGCCGCCCAAGTCGGCAAAGCCAGTAACGGTCCCGCCATCGCAGATACCGCCGTCCACGACACCGGGTTTTCCTTCAAATATACCGATTGCTGGCGAACCGGCGCGCAGCACGCCGCCAATTAAGGTTGCTCCAGCCAAACCGGCGCCCGCAAAGCCAGCCCCGGCCAAGCCAACGCCGGTCAAATCGGCACCAGTCAAAGCAGCAGCGACCGATGGTGCGTGGCGTATTCAGCTTGGCGCATTTGGCGAAGAGGCGAATGCGAAAAAGCTCTGGGCGTCATTGGAAAGCAAGAATGCAGATATGGCATCGCTACAGCCTTATCTAAAAGCTGCAGGAAATGTCACGCGGCTGCAGGCGGGCCCGTTTGCCAGCAAAGCGTCAGCTGAAGCTATCTGTACAAAGTTAAAGGCAACCGGTCAGGCCTGCATCGCCGTACCGCGTTAATCACAAAGCCGTTCGATTTCCCGGCCAAGCGTGCTGCGCGCAGCATCATCACCGGGTTGAACCATGAAATAATGCGTCCCTGAAAGGCTTGCCCTTTCGGAACAATAGGTCGCGCAACCGCTTTCGACAGAACCGGGAAAGCGCAATTCGATCCCGTCATAACGGGCTTCGAAAGTGCAGCTCCCCTTGCCATTCAAGGAAACACGCACTTTTTCGCCATCGACCGATGCCGTGCCTTTGCCCTCGCACTTACTCTCGGGTCCGAACACCGCAATAAAGCCTATATCGAACTGCTTCGAACCATTACCGACTGCGCAAAATTTATCGGTACCGAGCTCGCTGCGCGTCTCGAATCGTCCGGCAAATTCGACTTCGTTGGGGTCGGGCATTATTCCGGTGGCAACCGCCTGTTCATCAAGCGCCGAGCCAGCATTGGAACCGCCGCCCACAATGGCGGGCGCGTTTTCCCCACATGCAGCAAGCAAGAGCATCATCACGGCAAAGGCAGCCCCCTGTTTCAAACCCGTTCGAGCCCCTCATCGGTTATCCGGCGATAAAAACAACTGCGCGCATTAGTGTGGCAGGTCGGTCCCTTGGGTTCTGCAATCACCCAAATCGCGTCCTGGTCGCAATCGATCCGCATTTCGACGATATGCAGGAAATGCCCGCTGCTCTCGCCCTTTTGCCATAGCCGTTGCCTGCTCCGAGAGAAGAACACGGCGGTGCCAGTTTCCTGGCTTTTTGCCAGCGCCTCGGCATTCATATGTCCGACCATTAGCACCGCGCCGTCCGCAGCGTCCGTCACCACCGCGGTAATAAGCCCGCTGGTATCAAATTTAGGGTCGAGCGCCAGGCCCGTCTCGCGTTTATCCGTCATAAACATGGCCTAACCCATGCTCAAATCGCCCGCCAACATTTTCTTTGTTACAGATCGGCGACAACAGGGAAGACAATTGAGGCGATGATGCCTATATGCCAGCCAACGAAGCGCAGCGGGATTCGATAAATGCTGACCACCGACCCCTTTGACTCCTCCGATTTAGACGGGGACAAATTACGCGAAGAGTGCGGAATTTTTGGCGTCTACGACACCGAAGATGCATCAGCAATGGTCGCGCTTGGCCTCCATGCGCTTCAGCATCGGGGGCAGGAAGCCGCCGGTATTACCAGCTATGACGACCATGATTTCCATACCCATCGCGCTATGGGCCATGTCGCCGGAAATTTTGACCGCGAAGAAATTATCGGCGGCCTAGTTGGCCGAAGCGCGGTCGGCCATGTGCGCTATTCCACCACGGGTGAGACGTCGCTCCGCAATGTGCAGCCGCTTTATGCCGATCTGGCCACGGGCGGATTTGCTATCGCGCACAACGGCAACATCTCGAACGCGATGACCGTTCGTCGCGATTTGGTGCGCCGAGGCTCCATATTCCAGTCGACTTCCGATACCGAGGTCATCATCCATCTGGTCGCGACATCGGGATATCGCACGCTGCTCGACCGCCTGATTGACGCACTGAAACGCGTCGAGGGTGCTTATTCGCTTATCTGTCTGACGACCGAGGGCATGATTGCGTGCCGCGACCCGCTGGGTATTCGCCCGCTGGTGATGGGCAAATTGGGCGAATCGGTGATATTCGCTTCAGAAACCGTTGCGCTCGATATCGTTGGTGCCGAATTCATTCGCTCGGTGGAACCCGGCGAACTGGTTGTAGTCCGAGGTAGCGAAATTACCTCGCACAAGCCTTTCATCCGCGTATCGCAACGCCCATGCATCTTCGAACATGTTTATTTCTCGCGCCCCGACTCGATTGTCGAGGGGATCAGCGTCTATTCGGTCCGCAAGGCTATCGGCGCCGAACTCGCGCGTGAAAACGGTGTCGATGTCGATTATGTCATTCCGGTTCCCGACAGTGGGACACCGGCAGCCATCGGCTATGCTGAGGCAGCGAAAATTCCGTTCGAGCTCGGTATCATCCGTTCACATTATGTCGGTCGTACCTTCATCCAGCCCGGCGATGGCGTCCGCCATTTGGGCGTAAAGCTAAAGCACAACGCAAACCGCAATCTGGTCGCAGGCAAAAAAATCGTCCTGATCGACGATTCTATCGTGCGCGGTACGACCAGCTTGAAAATTGTGCAGATGATGCGCGAGGCAGGTGCCGCCGAAGTCCATATGCGCATCGCCAGCCCGCCGACGATGAACAGCTGCTTTTATGGCGTTGACACGCCCGAACGATCAAAGCTGCTCGCCAGCCGGATGGATGTCGAAGAAATGCGCGCATTCATTCAGGCCGACAGTCTTGCCTTTCTGTCCATCGATGGCCTGTATCGTGCGCTTGGCGAAGAAGCGCGCGATGGCGGCAAACCGCAATATTGCGATGCCTGTTTCACTGGCGATTATCCGACCAGCCTGACGGACCATGAAGAGCAGGAAACAGACCAGCTGATTATGCTGAGCGAACGGAAGCTTGCCTGAACAATGACAAAGGCTTTTGAAGGCAAGATTGCACTGGTCACAGGTGCAAGTCGCGGCATTGGTGCGGCAACGGCGCAGGCGTTGGCAGCACAGGGCGCGCATGTCATCCTCACCGCCCGCACAGCCAAGGATTTGGAAGTGGTCGACGATGCGATCTTCGCAGCCGGCGGATCTGCAACGATTGCTCCACTCGACCTGACCGATGGTGACAGCATATCCCGGCTGGCGGCAGCGGTGACCGAACGCTGGGGCAAACTCGACATACGGGTTTTGAACGCGGCGATGCTCGGCCCGCTCGCACCCGTGCCTGCCATAGACGGCGCGGAATTTGCGCGGCTGTTTACGCTGAATGTAACGGCGCAGCAGGTGCTGATCGCATCGTTCGATGGGTTGCTGCGCAAAAGCGATGCCGGGCGTCTGATCGCCCTCACCTCGTCGGTCGGGGCGGCACCGCGCGCGTTCTGGGGTGCGTATGGCGCGTCCAAAGCGGCGCTAGAAGCGTTGGTGTCCAGCTATGGCGAGGAAGTCAAAAACCTCTCCGCAGTCCGCACTGCGATTGTTGATCCTGGCCGCACCCGGACCAAGATGCGCGCTTCGGCTTATCCCGGCGAAGACCCGGCAACCGTTAAAGAGCCGTCGGTTGTAGCGGACGCCATTTGCGCGTTGCTGGCAAGCGAGTTTGACACTGGCCACCGGTTAGTCGTCGAGGGCTAACCCTTCACCGCTTCATGCGCTTTCAACGCGCGCTCGCGGGCTGCTTTGTGGCCGATAATCTTACGCGGGTAGTTTTTAGGCCGGGCCCCATGTTCTTCGGGATCATGGATATACGGCTCCCGCAAATCGGTGAGCTCGGGTACCCATTCACGGATATAGCGCGCAGCATCAAACTTCTCAGACTGTGATAACGGCGCCATGATGCGCACGAACATGTTGCTGTCGACGCCGGTTCCTGCTGTCCACTGCCAGTTAACGCTGTTGCTGCCATAATCGGCATCGACGAGCGTGTCCCAAAACCACTGCTCGCCCGCGCGCCAGTCGATTAGCAGATGCTTGATCAGGAACGACGCCGCGATCATCCGCACACGATTGTGCATCCACCCAGTCGCCCAAAGCTGCCGCATCCCGGCATCGACGATTGGGTAGCCGGTACGTCCTTTAGTCCAAGCGACAAAATCGGCCTTAACTGCCGGATCGGACATATCGCGCCAAGGAAGTTTATCGAAAGCGTCGCGCGCATTCTTGCCACCATATTCGGGAAACTGGCAAATCACATTTTGCGCATAATCGCGCCAGACCAGCTCCTTTAGAAACACATCGACCGACCCGCCGGCCTGCATCGTCGCGTGCCAGCAAGTGGCGGGCGATATCTCGCCAAAATGCAGGTGTGGAGAGAGGAAAGAAGAGCCTTCGACTGATGGCAGATTGCGCTTTTCGTCGTAATATTTTGCTTTGTCAGCGAATGCCTCAAGCCGCGCGTTCGCGCCTGCTTCGCCCGGTGACCACATATCCTTCATACCGGCCGCCCAATCGGGTTTGGTCGGCAGCAATTTCCAGTCTGCAAGCGTGTCGCTGTTTGGCCATTTGTCCGGCGCCGCGATCTTCTTCGGCGCGGACAATGGGTGATGCGGCGGCATATGCTGCCAAAGCGCGCGCATGAAAGGCGTGTAAATCTTATACTGCCCGCCGCTGCCGGTGGTCACGCTTCCCGGCGGGAGCAAATAATTACCGTCATGGCAGACAAGCTCGCAACCTGCGGGCAACCCTTTCGCCACAGCCTTTTCGGCATTGCGCCACCATGGCTCATAATGGCGGATGCAGTGGATGGCCGACGCCCCGGTTTCCTCGGCAAGCGCGTTCAATATCTCGTCCGACTTGCCCGCCCGCAAGATCAACCGCGATCCAATCGCGCGCAAATTCGCATCGAGCGAATTTAGGCTATGATGCAACCACCAGCGCGATGCCCCACCCATCTTGCGATGCTTGGGCGTGTCGTCGTCGAGGATATAGACTGGAATAACATGCGCGCTGCTTGCAACTGCCGCCGCCAATGCGGGCTGGTCGGCAAGCCGCAAATCGCGGCGTAGCCAGAGGAGAACTGGAGCGGTCATTCGCTATTACCACCGTGCGGGACGGAGACTGTAAAGCGGTCACTGACCATCGGATTGCCGAAACGCTGGTCTGATATGTTCAGTTTTTTGTCAGCACCGTCGCCGATTATCTGGACGAGGGGCATCCGCGACCAGAAAAGATAGGCATTTCCATCTACATCACCCCTTGCCAAAGCCTTGGTCCGACTGCCGTACATCTGGTGTAACCCGACACTGTCATCGACGCTTACCGTGTTCGGCGCGCTATATGTTCCTTGGCCAAACCGGGTGCTATCGCGCCAAAGCATCTCACGTTTCCAGAATTGAACTGGCACAGGATTGGCCACCACTAACGAAGGGCTGATGTTGTGTTTCTGCTCAACCGCCGCTGCCGTCAGCCGTTCGGCGCGTCCAGTAATCAGGCCGTTTGCGAATATATATAAGCAAATTACCGCAAAGCTGCCAACGGCCGGAACACGCCAATTTGATGCACTTCTGCGTTCGCGGCGGATAGAAATCCAGACGCCTGCGATCAACGCGATCCACAGCCAGATATCGATAATGAAAATCGTATCGCCATAAAACCATTGCGAAGAAAATGGCTCCAGCAACCGGATGCCATAGCTGTTAAACCAGTCGAACAACGGGTGACTGAGGCAGCCGATATAGGCCAAAGCCAGCAGCCATTTTGCATCGACCGGTAGGCGCTTCTCCGGCCTCGTCCCACGCTTCGTCTGCCATCGGTCGAACCACAGCATGATGCCCCACAACAATAGAGGCAGCACCACCATCGCAATCGGCCCATGCGTAATCCCGCGCCGTATCGCCAGATGCTGATGTCCGCCGAGCAAAGTGGCCACTGCATCGATATCTGGAATATTCGCCGCGATGATCAGGGTCGGCATTGCCAATCCCGTCTTGCGCTTCAGCCCCATCTGCCCGATGAGCGCGCCGACCAGGCTGTGTGTGAGATTATCCATGCGCCATTGCTGACGCAGCCAGCAAGGCTTTGCAATACCGTCTTATCGCTGGGCTAGGATTAAATCTCCGGGTGCCCGTCCTCAACGGTCCAAGTCTGTCCCTTGGTAAGGAGCTTGCCAAGGTCAGCGACC
>JBGSVG010000178.1:0-5209 GCA_041753095.1 Sphingorhabdus sp.
GCCTGAAAATCTCTTGTGCATCACCTTCACCAAGGCTGGCGCCGCCGAAATGGCAGAGCGCATCAATCGCTTGCTGGCGTCATGGGTGCAGTTGGATGACAAATTGTTGTTCAAGGATCTGGAAGCTATAGGCGCAAAATCGGGACCCGCTACGAGGCAACGCGCGAGCGAGTTGTTTGCCAAGGTTCTGGACGCACCAGGCGGCGGATTGCAGATATTGACCATCCACAGTTTCTGCCAATCATTGTTGGGCAGCTTTCCTGAAGAGGCCGGGCTGGTTCCGGGGTTCAAACCCATCGAAGGCCGCGAACAGCAGCAATTGCTGCGCGAAGCGCTGGCAACGATGGTAATCGAGGCCGAAGGTCGCGGCGATGATAAACTGATATCGGATTTGCAATCGCTGAGCCTCGCGATGGGCGAAGAGGCTGCGCTCAAATTCCTGCACAAATGTGCCGCTGTTGCTGATGTGATGGCGGGTATCCCTGAGGGACAAGGGGCCTCGGTGTGGGCGCGGCGGCTGGCGGGCATCAGCTTTGACGAGCCGGTAGAAATGATGCTGGAGGCGGCACTTGCCGACACAGCCATTGACCGGGCTGCAATAATTTCGTGTGCCGAAATGAACGCGGCATGGGGCAAGGGCAAGGCTGACAGTAGGGGAGGCAAACGAGCAGAGGCAATATACGAATGGCTCGGTTTGGTGCCAAATCAGCGGGTTTCTCAATTTGGCCGACTGCACGGGTTCTGGAGCAACGCCAAAGGCGAGCCGATGATTTCTTCAAAAAATCATACGCCGACCGATGATGCTTATGCCGCGCTCGCTCTGGAATTGTACAGCTGGACCAACGCCGTGGCCGGGCAAATTAGCCGCGCAAATTATGCTGATCGGCTTGCGCAAGCCTTGCTCGTTGGCAAGGCCTTCGCGCACCAATATGCGAAAAGCAAACATGCTCTGGGCGTGGTCGATTTCGACGACATGATCCGCAAGACCGCAGAGTTGCTGGGCAGCAGCAATATGGCGGATTGGGTGAGGTTCAAACTCGACCGGCAGATTGATCATATATTGGTCGATGAAGCGCAGGACACAAACATGGCGCAGTGGGACATCATCCGCTCGTTGACCGATGATTTTTATAGCGGTCTGGGCGCGCATCCTGAGAAAATCCGGACGATATTCTCTGTTGGCGATTTCAAGCAGGCGATTTACGGATTTCAGGGAACCGCGCCCGAACGCTATCGCGAGGCGGGCGACAGCTTTGCCAAGCGGATCGAAGGCGCAGGTTCCGAACTCCAGAAACTGACTATATCGCAAAGTTTCCGTTCGACTGCCCCAATCCTCGATTTCGTGAACGCAGTCATATCCACCAGCGGACCCGACAGTTTCGGTATTAGTGACGAAATCGAGGATCATTACAGCCACAAGGCCATGGTGGGGCATGTGGAGCTGCTTGACCCTGTTACTGCGGCGTCGAATAAGGTCGACGCTGGCGATGACGGCGAGGGCGACGAAGAAGACTGGATCAGCGACGAAAAGCGGATGCTCGCCGAAAGGCTCGCCGACCACGCCAAGGCCTTGATCGATGAACGGCCGTGGCTCGCGACGAAAGGGCGGCGTTTGCAGCCGGGTGACATCATGTTTCTTTTGCGCAGCCGGGCAGAAATGGCATCGTTGTTGGTGGCGCAACTGCACGAGCGCGGGGTGCCGGTGGCAGGTATCGACCGGTTGCGGTTGCTGCAACCGCTAGTCGTTCAGGATTTGATGGCGGCAGTTCGTTTTGTATTACAGCCGGGCGATGATTTAAGCCTGGCGTGCCTTTTGGTGTCGCCCCTGATTGGCTGGTCGCAAGAAAAATTGCTCACGCATGGCTACCGTGGAAATGCGCCCGGAACCCTGTGGCAGCATTTGCGTACGCAACCGGAAATCGCGGCAGATTTGGAACCACTGCGCGAGATGCTCGCGTCTGCGGACTACACCACTGTCTATCATTTTTTCGAGCAAATCCTTTCCGGACCTATTGGAGGTCGGCGGAAATTCGCTGCGCGCTTGGGCAGTGAGGCGCTGGTTCCTATTGAGGAAATTCTCAATTCGGCGATGCAGTTCGAACAGCAGCAAGGCGGCGGATTGCAGAAGTTTTTGGCATGGTTTGATCGTGGCGATATCGAAATCAAACGCGAAGGCGAAAGCGGTGCGAATGAGGTACGGGTGATGACGGTGCATGGTGCCAAGGGATTGCAGGCACCAGTAGTGATCCTCGCTGACACAACCTCTGACCCCACCAAAAAGCCCGATCATTCGGCCGAGTTGCTTATTGACGAGGGACGGCGCACGCCATTGCTGCCAATCCGTAAAGCTGAGCAATCGGGCAGGTTGCTCGAAATTGTCGACATGCAAAAGACACGCGAGCTTCAGGAGCATAAGCGCTTGCTCTATGTCGCGATTACCCGGGCCGAAGAGCGATTGATTATGGCTGGTTCATTGGGTGTCAGCCGCAAGGGCGAGGCGCCCGCCGAAAGCTGGTATGTCGCAATCGAGCGAGGAATGATGGCGCTTGGCTGTCAATGGGAGGAAGATCGCCGCTGGGGCAGGACGATGCGCCATATCGGTGCGCACGGCGCAACGGCCAAGCCTACGTCAGATACAATTATCCAACCCGGCGGAGAATTAAGGCACACAACCGAAA
Organism: Sphingorhabdus sp.; assembly: GCA_041753095.1. Lineage (GTDB taxonomy): Bacteria > Pseudomonadota > Alphaproteobacteria > Sphingomonadales > Sphingomonadaceae > Sphingorhabdus_B. The sequence continues at coordinate 2,679 of JBGSVG010000178.1, forward strand.
TACCGGCTTGGCTCTTCGCTCCGGCGCCGGTTGAGCAACGCCCGCCAAGGCCGCTTGTACCGTCGCGGCTTGACGATGACGATTATGGCGATGCTCCGGTTAGCGCGGCGATGCGGGCGGCGGCGGAGCGGGGCAAGCTAATCCATGCGCTGTTTGAACGCGTAACTGACGCCGCGTCGTTGGAGGCTGGTGAGGGGTGGCTTGTGGCCCATGCACGGGTTGGGAAAATCGATATCGGTAAAATCATGACCGATGTGAAAGCAATTGTCGGTGACCCGCAATGGGTCCCCTTGTTCGGGCCAAACGCACGGGCAGAAGTACCTCTGGCGGCGGTCGTTGGCGAAACAGTGATCAGCGGACGGATTGACAGATTGATCGTCGAACCCGGCCTTGTCCGCGCCATCGATTTTAAAACGGGCAGATCGGTTCCTGCCGACGAAACGAAAGTGGCGACGCCCTATCTGCGACAGATGGCCCATTACGCCGCTGCATTGCAGACCATTTTTCCCGACTCGGTCATTGAGATGTCGTTGCTTTTCACGGACGCCCCGCGGCTTATCAAACTGTCGGATGCAATACTGGCACCTTACAAACCCGCCTCCTGACCCACCAAGCAAAACTATTGCGCCTGCCGCTTGTTTTGGACCCCACAGGAGCATACATTGCCGGTCAACAAAGGAGATTATTATGGCTACCACTTCCGTCACCGACAGCGATTTTGAAACGCAAGTTCTTAAATCCGACAAGCCTGTGCTCGTCGATTTCTGGGCTGAATGGTGCGGCCCATGCAAGATGATCGGACCGAGCCTTGAAGAAATCAGCGAAGAGCTGGGCGAACAGGTTCAAATCGTGAAGCTCAACATCGACGACCATCCCGATACCCCAGCCAAATATGGCGTCCGCGGAATTCCGACGATGATCCTGTTTAAAAATGGCGAGATTGCCGATACCAAAGTCGGCGCAGCGCCCAAGGCACAGTTGAAGAGCTGGCTTGAGGGTGCGCTCTAACTGCGATAATCGGCGTTGATACTGATATAACCATGGGTGAGGTCGCACGTCCAGACGGTCGCGCGGCCGTCGCCTAGGCCCAAATCTACACCAATTTCGATATCTTGGCCTTTGAGGTGCGCGGCGACGGGCGTTTCGTCGTAGCCATCAACGGGTAGGCCATCGCGCGCGACCTGCGTCGCGCCAAAGCTGATCGACAGCCTGTCACGATCGGCAGGTTCGCCCGCCTTGCCGACGGCCATTACGACACGCCCCCAATTGGCATCTTCGCCGGCTATTGCAGTTTTCACCAACGGCGAGTTGGCAATCGCCAGCCCGACCCGCCGGGCGCTGTCGTTGTTGACCGCGCCGGATACAGTAATCTCGATAAACTTCTTTGCGCCTTCGCCATCGCGCACAACAAGGTGCGCGAGCTGACGGCAGACATCATTTAGTGCAGAAGCGAATGCGTCTGCCCCCGCATCTTCGAACGAACGCAGCGGAGTATTGCCGGCTTTGCCCGTCGCAAATGCAAGCACAGTATCGCTGGTGGAGGTGTCGCTATCGACGGTGATGCAGTTGAAGCTATTCTGATTCGATGCCGACAATAATTGCTGGAAAAACTCCGCCCCGACCGCCGCATCGGTGAAGATATATCCGAGCATTGTCGCCATGTCTGGCGCGATCATCCCGGATCCTTTGATGATGCCAACCAGATTCACCTTATGGCCATCGACGATTGCGCTCGCAGTTGCTCCTTTGGCGAAAGTATCAGTGGTGCCGATTGTATTGGTGGCGTCCTCCCAACTGCATGGCTGGGCATCAAATATAGCCTTTAAGCCTGCTTCAGCTTTATCCCTAGGCAACGGCACTCCAATGACTCCCGTCGATGAGACGAAGACTTCATTGGTCTGGCACTGTAAGTGTGCCGCAACTTGTCCGATTATTTTTTCGACCGCTTCCCGGCCTCGGTATCCTGTAAAGGCGTTGCTGTTGCCTGCATTGACCACCAGCGCGCGTGCTTTGCCACCTTTTAGATGATCGCGGCATGTTTCGACCTCTGAAGAGCAGCAGATATTGCGTGTCGTTACACCAGCGACCGTTGTCCCTGCGCCGAACTCCACAAAAGTCAGGTCGCAACGTCCCCAATCCTTATATCCGGCGCGCGCAATGCGAGGCGTCGCCCCGGCGATTATGGGCATCTCGGGAAAATCTATCGCAAGTGGTGATTTTACTAACAATTTCAGAAACCTTCTTTATTTCACAACAGAGTTTTTGAGGAGCTGATGATGATTTACTGGTTTGCGGCGCTAACAGCAAATGCGGCAACTGCAACCCTCATGGTGCCATTGCCACCGGCAGCCCCGCCACCGCCTGTTATTACGGTTTCCCCGATCCTGCCACCGCCACCTAAGAAGGGCGTGGAAAGCCCAGCTACTCCGAAAAACTTCCCGGGCGGATGGGCGACCACGAATGATTATCCATCCAAGGCATTACAGGAGGAAAGGGAGGGAATAACGGCATTTCGCGTTTTGGTGTCGAAG
>JBGSVG010000179.1:0-2842 GCA_041753095.1 Sphingorhabdus sp.
TGCCGCAAGTGACGGAACTGCCGGCGGCATAATAACCGCTAACATTCGACATGCCGTCACTTCATGCTTTTAAGGGAGTGACGGCGTGGGGAAATATAGCAAGACGGCCATTGCACTGCACTGGATCATCGCGATTCTGATTGTCAGTAATGTCACTTTAGCCAGCATGTCGGAAGATTTGCCGCGCGCTGCCAAGGCGGCCTATATGGATCCGCATAAGGCCATTGGCATTTCCATCTTGATATTGTCGCTTCTCCGATTGTTTTGGCGCATCGGACACAAACCACCGCCGATGCCCGACGCGATTACCGGATGGCAGGCGACGCTGGGCAAAGCAGTTCACGCGCTTTTCTATTTCCTGATTATCGCTGTGCCGGTCACAGGCTGGCTGATGGTCGCCGCTCGTCCTGGCGCTCCACCGGTGGATTTCTTTGGACTGTTCAGCATTGATCTGCCTGTTGGCGATAGCAAGGCGTTGTCTGGTTTCGGTCATGAAGGCCATGAAATACTGACTAAACCGCTGGTCATCCTTATTTTCCTGCACGTCATCGGCGCGTTGAAGCATCAGTTTGCCGACCGCCTGCCCTTCATCCAGCGCATGTGGCCATAAAAGGAACCGGCCGGCGGGGGCAACGCCTAGTCACCGTCTAGATATAGACATCGGGCGTGGATAAAGAGGGCATTTCGGGCGTCTTCGGACAGCATTTCCCTCAACATGTCGTCAAACTGTGGACGTGCGTTCAACGTAGCGAGCTTAATCGCATGTATGAGCAAGGTTTCATCTAACCCGGCGCACGGACAGCAAGGGCGCCCAACTTCAAACCGCTCTGGCCACACATAGTCGATTGTGGCCATCAACAGTCCAAACCTCCGCGCGGCCAGCTGCGAGCCTAGGCACTCTGACATCCGTGGCAACGGGTTTTGCCCCGCAGCTGATATAATGCACCATATCCGCGCTGCCATTATGTGGCGCGCGCAGCGCGAATGAATTTCGCTCAACCTTATGGGTTTGGGCAGGAATTGATCAACCAGCATGATATCTCCAAAAAGCAAATCTTATTGCGAGTTATTATCATTAGCAATAGCTGTTTTGAATTTGAGATGCCTTGATGTGTTCGTTTGCCCTTAATGTCCTCTCAGCCCACCGCTCAGAACATAAAATATTTTGCGATGGTCTTGATTTTGAAATGTGTCGTGCCCATTCTGGTTGAAGGACGGAAATCTCCCCTCCCTTTTCCGTCCTACCGGTGCCGTTATGCGGCACCACTCCCTGAACCTTGGCCACCCCGAATTTATTCGGGGTGGTTTTTTCTTGGTCGGGCTACTCGGCAGCTATCAGCGTCGATGAACCTAATGCTTCGTCGGTCAACGCGTCGACAAGATTGGTTATCAATGCGCCCGTTTGCGCCAATCCGGCCCCTGGCTCTCGCAAATCGGAACCAAGATAAAGCGAACGATCCACCTCCAGTTGGACGGCGTGAATATTTGCCCGCGGCTTTGCATGGCGGTTCAGGATATACTCGCCCGAATAAGGGTGATTGAGCGCAACTGGGTAACCGCTGCAACGAATGCGCTCCATCATCAGCTCGGCATATTGCGACGCCGCGCTCTTGCCAAACCTGTCGCCGATGACAAATTGTGGCGCAGGGGCAGCGGCATGCTGCCTTAGTGGTGGCATACTGTGCAAATCGAGCAGTACCGCTACCCCGAACTTCTGCCGCATCTGCTGCAATATCTGTGAGATTGTGGCATGATAAGGCCGGTGAAAACTGGCTAACCTGTCTTCGATATCGTCAAGCTCGAACAGGCGCCTCCATAGATCGCCATCGCCCGACAGCCGGCGCGGGATCAAGCCAAGTCCGCCACGTTGTTTTGCGCCCGGGGTGGGATAACATTCGCGCTGTGCGCCTCGCACCATCTCGACATCCAGATCATTCTCGTCACGATTAAGGTCGATCCACGCGCGGGCCCGGTGGGCGATAACAACTGGATATCCTAGCGCAACCGACTTACGCGCCAGCAAATCGGCGTAGCGGTCTTCAAGCCGTATCAAAGCCGCTCTAGGGAGGCGAAGAGCATCGAACACCGAATCGGGATAATCACGACCTGCGTGCGGAACCGACAGCAGCACGGGACGTGACAAGATATCCGTTCCAAACACTGAAAACCCGGTATCGCTTGCGTTTGTCATCGACTCCCTTTTCAATCGAGCCGATATTTGCCACGTTTTTTGCGAATTGGTGCAAAAAAATTAAATCTCTGCAATTATGGTGCGGGGCAACGGCGTAGTCAGGAATTCTGCGCAAAGGATATTGAGGACACATAATGACCCGCATACTGCTAGCCGAAGATGAACAGGCAATGCGCGAATATCTGGCACGCGCGCTGGAGCGTTCCGGCTATGAAGTTGTGGCCGTCGACCGCGGCACCGAAGCCGCGCCATTGCTGGAGGCTGAGCATTTCGATCTGTTGTTGACCGATATTGTCATGCCCGAAATGGACGGCATCGAACTCGCGCGCCATTGCAGCAGGGTTTCTCATGCCACCGAAGTCATGTTCATTACGGGCTTTTCAGGTGTCGCGTTGCGCGCCGGCGAATCGATGCCAAGCGCTAAAATCCTGTCGAAGCCCTTCCATCTCAAAGACCTCGTTCTCGAAGTCGAGCGACTGTTCGCCAAGGAAAGTTTCGGCGAACTGAAATAGGCTTGAATGATAAGACAAGCCCAGCTAGAGGCTGCCGCAGCGTGGGCGTATAGCTCAGTGGTAGAGCACTGTGTTGACATCGCAGGGGTCGCAAGTTCAATCCTTGCTACGCCCACCATTTCCCCTTGATGTCAGCTCT
>JBGSVG010000180.1:0-8658 GCA_041753095.1 Sphingorhabdus sp.
CCTCATAAAATGATACATTGCCGGGCACTGCGCGGCGAAATCCAGTGACGAGATTATCAATGACGATGGGACGATGTCCCGAATCAAGCAGCGCCAACACAGCATGGCTGCCAATGTAACCGGCACCACCGGTGACAAGTACATTCAATGAATTACTCATAATATCGATTCTCCGCGTCAGGGAAATGGCGACATCCAAGCCGTCGCAAATGATGCGGGCCCATTAAAGTGCAAAAAAAAGGCGACCCAAAGGTCGCCTTTCTCAAATCCGTAACCTGAAGAAATCAGGGGCTGGTTGGTGCGTCGTCGTCGTTGCCAGCAGCGATAACGATACCGCCAATAACAGCAACAGCAGCCAAAACAGCGACGATTACGCCGCTACCGCCACCGAGCTTGCTTTCTTCCTTGGCACCAGCGCCTACGCGCTTTACCTTGGAAGCTCCAACTGCCTTAGCTGCTGGTGAAAGTGATTGAGCCATTACGGGGGCGCTTACGAGTGAAGCGGCCGCAACAGCAGCGAGGGAAATCTTACCGAAACGCATTATTGTGCTCCTTTTTTGCGAAGTGCAGTGCACTCGGGAAATGCTCTTGCACAACAGTTGTTCCATTTCAAGCATTGAATCAGGATAGGGAGTGAAATTGTCTCAATTTATCGGAGTGTTGCATATTTCATACAATTGGCACCACTATGAAATGGATTGCTGCTAATGCAGTTAACAATAGCACTAGCCCAACGAGCAAGGGGGTAGCCCATGAAAATCGCGGTCCACCAGATGTGCAGCACTATCGATCCAGAGCATAATTGCGATGCGATGATCGAAGCTGTTTACCAATCTGTGCAAGCCGGCGCCGAAATGTATTTTGCCCCGGAAATGTCAATGCTGATTGATCGGGACCGGATTCGGGCACGAACAGTCATAGGTTACGAATCCGAGTCGCGTGAACTGGTTCGCATTTCGCAAGCCGCTAGGGAAAACGCGATATGGGTCCATCTGGGTTCACTGCCAGTCAGGATCAACGGCAGCGAAAAATTTGCCAATCGCACGATTATATTCGGACCGGACGGGTCAATCCGAGCGCGGTACGACAAAATGCATTTATTTGATGTGAATTTGTCCACTGGCGAAAACTGGCTGGAATCGAAGGCGTATCAAGGTGGAGCCGAGCCGGTGGCGGTCGAAACACCGATCGGATTGATGGGCCTCTCTATTTGCTATGATCTACGATTTCCGGATCTTTTCAGTGCATACTCCCAGTCTGGCGTCGACGTCATGGCCGTTCCTTCGGCCTTCACCGTACCTACAGGAGATGCACATTGGCATATATTGCTGCGGGCCCGAGCGATCGAGTCCGAGGCGTTCATCGTAGCTGCGGCGCAATGCGGCACTCATGAAGACGGCAGGCAGACTTTTGGCCATTCACTAGTGGTCGATCCATGGGGAGATGTTCTGCTCGACATGGGCGATATGGTTGGGCTGGGCTTTGCAAATCTCGATTTGGATCGTTTGGCTCAAGTTCGGTCGCAGATCCCTGTGCGTATGAATCACCGCGATATTTCAATGCAGGTCAAACTTGCGTAGGTGCTGCCTTTCGAGCTCGTGCATTGCTTGCTTGACCGCCAGCAGCGCAATTCCCACATGCCGCCAATGAATTTATTAAACATCTTCGATACGCCCGGTCAAATCTGGGCCGGAATTTCCGCGCTCTCCGCAATTTCGGTGCTGGTGAGCAGCCTTGCGGACCGCCGCCGCCACCGCCGAACCGACATCAACGCGGTTGGCTTCATGCCGTGGACTTTGATTACCGTATTTGGCGTATTGGCTACAGTATTGTCTGCGGCAATCGCCATAAAAGCGGGTTAGCCGAGACAGGCCTCCAGGAAGGGCTGGTCGAAACCGAACTGCCGCGCCTTTTCAAGCGTATATGGCCGAACACCACCTGCGACCCATTCGCCGTGAATTTTGCCATCGGCATCCTCGTCGCGATATTCGAACTTGAACAAATCCTGCGTGACGATGACGTCGCCCTCCATGCCGATCACTTCGGTAATCTGCGTCGTGCGGCGCGACCCATCGCGCAGGCGTTTGACCTGAACGATCATGTCGACCGATTCGGCGATTTGGCGCGAAATGGCTTCCTTCGGAATCTTGATGTCGCCCATCAGGATCATGTTTTCCATACGGCCCAGGCATTCGCGCGGATTGTTGGCGTGAAGCGTACACATTGAGCCATCATGACCCGTGTTCATCGCGGCGAGAAGGTCGAAACATTCGGCACCACGAATTTCGCCCAAGATGATGCGGTCAGGACGCATACGAAGGGCGTTCTTGACGAGATCGCCGATGGTGATTGCGCCCTCGCCCTCAAGGTTCGGCGGACGTGTTTCAAGCGGGAGCCAGTGCGGCTGTTGCAGCCGAAGTTCGGCGGCGTCTTCGATTGTGAGAACGCGTTCGCCCGGATCGATCATTTTCGACAAAGCATTAAGCATGGTGGTCTTACCCGAGCCCGTACCGCCGGAAATAACGATGTTCATCCGGGAGGCTCCAGCAATTTTCAAGGCTGTCGCCATTGGCTCGCTCATCGATCCGAAGCCCTTGAGCATATCGATCGTAATGGGTTTTTCAGAGAATTTACGAATCGAGATCGCAGTGCCCCGCAACGACAATGGCGGCACGATTACGTTGACGCGCGACCCATCTTTCAAACGGGCATCGGCAAGCGGCGTGGTCTGGTCGACGCGGCGGCCGACCTGGTTGACGATGCGCTGGGCAATCTGGAACAGATGCTCTTCATCGCGGAATTGGATGGGAGCAATGGTCAGCTTGCCCTTTTTTTCAATATAAGTCTGGTTGGGGCCGTTGACCATGATGTCGGTGATGTCCGGGTCGCCAAGCAGCTCCTCGAGTGGACCAAAGCCAAGCAGCTCGTCGACAAGCACCTTTTCAAGGGCGAACTGCTCGCGGCGGTTGAGCGTGAGTTTAAGCTCGGCCAGCACTTCGAGGATGATCGGCCGGAATTCTTCGGTCAACTCTTCTTTGTTGAGCGACGCGGCCGCTTCGGGGTCGACGCGCTCGAGGAGGCGGGGAAGAACCTGTTCCTTGATTTTATGAACCGACGCCTCGAACCCTTGGGGACCTTCATCCACTGCCGCCGCGTTGTTCGCTCTATCCGAAAGGCGGGACATCGCGTCCTGCATTGGAGTTTGTGCAATGGCGCCAGGCAGTTCGACCGCGTTTATCGGAGGAAATTGCGCTCCGCCGGCAGGCTGAGATATTTCTTGAGGTTGCACATTGGCGCTCGGTGGAGGGGGGGTGTTCTGCTGGCCACTGGAACCACCGGTCATTGGCCTTGCGACACCGAACGAAGGACGTCCAGAAGTCAGGCCAGGTTTTTTGCCAAATGCGCTCACAGCTTTTCCGCTCCAATATTGCCGGTTACTTCGAAAAATTGGGTTACCGCGAAATGGTGAATAAATCGGTAATGCTACGCTTTGGGTAACGTTGTGTTTAGCGATCCAAGAGGCTTTGCAATCGGGTGATGTGGCACTAAAGCCATGCAAAACTCAGGGAAATGCAGTGCATACAAATTCGGCCCGCTCAGGCCTGCTCTTCGCGTTGTGCGGCTTTGCCCTGCTGTCATGTGGCGATGCAATCATCAAATCGATAGCCGGGGCATGGCCCGGCACAGCGGTGGCTGCATTGCGTTACACCGTCGGTGCCATCGGCCTTGGTACGCTGTTACTTTTAACTCAGGGTAGGCAGGCATTTGCCATTCCCCATCCAAAGGTTCAGTTAATGCGTGGCGCGGCTGTCGCTGCGGCTACTATTCTGTTCTTTTCGTCTATTTTCCTGATGCCGCTGGCCGAGGCCACGTCCATTGGCTTTACCAGCCCGATGATAACTGCTTTGTTAGGCGCCATCATCCTTAAGGAGCGCACAAGCGCGGCAACTTGGCTGGCTTCACTTACTGCGTTCGGGGGCGTCTTGCTCATCATGCGGCCCAATGTCGCCGATTTGGGCTGGGTCGCCTTGATGCCGTTAGCGGCCGCTGCGTGCATGGCCCTGATGATGATAGGCAACCGCGCGGTGGCGGGGGCTGGGTCGCCTTTGCTGATGCAGTTTCTCGTCGCATCGATCGCAGTACCCTTCGTCATTTCAGCAGCGGTAATTGGGCATTTTTCGGGTGTTGACGCGCTGTATGTGGGCGTCCCCGACTGGACCATCATAGCCCGCTGTTGCATCGTGGCAGTGACTGCCAGCTTTGCCCATTGGCTGATTTTCATGGGAACAACGCGCGCCTCCGCTGCCGAAATTGCGCCGATGACTTACGTGCAATTAATCGTGGCAATGATTCTGGGAATTGCGTTGTTTGGTGATTGGCCGGATGTCGTCTCGTTGGTCGGTTCAGCGATCATCATTGGATCTGGTCTTTATTTGTGGAGGCACAGGGCGTTGAAATAAGGCTCCATCAAGCGAGCGATTATGTGAAAAACGCTCAATCGATGCCTCCATATTATATTAACCATGATGCGATACCTGGTCGGGCATGACTGAAAATAGTGCCATTTTGCCGAAGCCGAGCCAGCACATGCGAGTTCACGCAACGCCGGTGTGGATCATTGGGGTCATAATTGGCGTCTTGATGCCAATGATAGCAGCATGGGTTTATCCCACATATACAACGATGATGCCTAGCCCCGTGGTCGAATGGACCCGGCTTCAGGAAATTCCGTTTGTTATATGCGAAGCGCTTATATTCTTGTGGGCGTTGTATCGGGGTATGGAACTTCGCAACATTTTGCCGTTTGTGCCGCGTGATTACCCGATAGCCGGTGCCGTTTTCATGGTTGGGCTGTGGGGAAGCACTTTGTTTGTCTCAAAGGTTCCGATCACGTCGCTCGTGATTTCTATTACTATGGTCGTCCACGTGCTGTTTGCCTTCTCTGTCTATTATCTCGCCGCTAAAAACCTGAAAGTGTATCAGGAGCACCTTGTTCTGGCACTGGGATTGGGCCTCGTCGCGCTAACCGTACTGACGGCGTTTCGTTTTCTGTTTGCGCCACAATTGGCATACCTACCCGCAACCCAAATCGAATGGGGGGCGTCTTTGCCCGGATTTATAAACGTTCGGCATTTTGGGTCTTGGACAGGTGCGATTGCTGCGATCTTTACGGCAGCATTGATGGCTCGCCGCGATGACGCTCCATTGTCACGATATGATTTCTTCTTCTTTCTTTCGATCGGGCTGACAATCTGGTCTGGCACACGCGCGGCGGTTCTGGCGATCTCCTTGTCAGTATTGATAATGGTAATCAGCAATCGCCGATTACCCAGTATTCGCATGATTGGGCGGCTGTCGTTGTTGACAGGCGCTGCTGCATTGCTAGCATTTCTGCTAATACCATATGGCAACGCTTCATTCCTCCTCTTTGAATATTGGGACAGCAACGTTGCGCAAAATGTGGCCGTTAATGCAGATCAGATCAGCAGCGGACGGATGTCGCTTTGGTATGGAACCTATTCGAAATGGCTGGAGGCACCGTGGTTCGGCTGGGGGTCAGGATCGACATTCTGGGAAGTATTCGAGCTGAACTGGCGACATACACAGCCGCACAATTTCATACTACAGTTTTTGATAAGCTGGGGCATCGTCGGCGCAGCGGGTGCTCTATGGCTGCTGGGACGAGTGACAGTTTCGGCGCACAATCGCGTTCTGGCAAATCCAGAACTGTGGCCGCTGCTGGCCGGTGTCTATTCACTGCTCGTGATGGCTATGCTGGAAGGAATGCTTCATTATCCGCGTTTCATCATGCTGATAATGGCGCTTTACGCCCTGATTTTTAGGCTTTCCGACCGATCGCCAACTGAGAGTTAGGCAACCACCCGTTCGGCCAGCACTGTCAGGCCTTTTTCATTCACCTCGGCAAAGCCGCCAGCGATGGACAGCTTCTCCGGCACCGCGCCTTGCGTCGCATAGATGTCTAGCGTCGCATCGCTGCGCAGCGTGCTCATGATCGGGCTGTGGCCCTCAAGCACGCCGAAATCGCCCTCGGTGCCCGGTACGACGACCATATAGACGTCGTCTGAGCGGTAGAGCTTTTCAGGGGTTACGAGTTCGAAGTGCAATGCCATGATGGCTTACGCGGCCTCCGCAGCCATCTTGGCTGCCTTGGCAACCGCTTCCTCGATGCCGCCGACCATATAGAAGGCTGCTTCAGGAAGATGGTCATATTCGCCGTCGACGACTGCCTTGAACGACTTCACGGTGTCTTCGACTTGGACGAACTTGCCCGAGATACCGGTGAAGACTTCGGCGACGTGGAATGGCTGCGACAGGAAGCGCTGGATCTTGCGCGCGCGGGTCACGGTCAATTTGTCGTCTTCCGACAGTTCGTCCATGCCCAGAATGGCGATGATGTCCTGAAGCGACTTGTACTTCTGCAGCGTTTCCTGAACGCGGCGGGCTGTGTCATAATGCTCTTGTCCGACAACCGCAGGCGTCAACACGCGGCTGACCGAGTCGAGCGGGTCAACGGCTGGATAGATGCCGAGTTCGGAAATCGCGCGGTTCAGCGTGGTCGTTGCGTCCAAGTGGGCAAATGACGTTGCTGGCGCAGGGTCGGTCAAGTCATCTGCGGGAACGTAAATCGCCTGAACCGAGGTAATCGAACCCTTGTTTGTCGAGGTAATGCGTTCCTGCAACTGGCCCATGTCGGTCGCCAGCGTCGGCTGATAACCCACAGCCGAAGGAATACGGCCGAGAAGCGCGGACACTTCGGACCCTGCCTGCGTGAAGCGGAAGATGTTGTCGACGAAGAACAGAACGTCCTGGCCTTCTTCATCGCGGAAATATTCCGCCATGGTCAGACCCGACAGAGCAACGCGCGCGCGCGCACCGGGAGGCTCGTTCATCTGGCCGAAGACCAAAGCAACCTTCGAACCTTCAGGGGTCGGATTGCCGTCAGCATCCTTGGCAATAACGCCAGCGTCGAGGAATTCGTGGTAAAGGTCGTTACCTTCGCGGGTGCGTTCACCGACGCCCGCAAAAACCGAAACGCCGCCATGTCCCTTGGCGATGTTATTGATCAGTTCCTGAATGAGAACGGTCTTGCCAACGCCAGCGCCGCCGAACAAGCCGATCTTGCCGCCCTTTGCATAAGGTGCGAGCAGATCGATGACCTTGATGCCGGTGACGAGAATTTCTGCCTCGGTCGACTGGTCGGTGAACAGGGGTGCTTCAGCGTGGATCGGGTTGGACTTTGCCGCGCCAACAGGGCCGCGCTCGTCGATTGGCTCGCCGATGACGTTCATGATGCGGCCCAAAGTCATCGGGCCAACAGGCACCGAAATCTGCGCGCCGGTGTCACGAACAGGCTGACCGCGGGTCAGGCCTTCAGTCGCGTCCATGGCGATGGTGCGGACCGTGTTTTCGCCAAGATGCTGCGCAACTTCGAGAACAAGGCGGTTGCCGTTGTTGTCGGTTTCAAGCGCCGAAAGAATGGCGGGCAGGGTGCCGGTGAAGCTAACGTCAACAACAGCGCCGATAACCTGCGAAATGCGGCCGGTTGCGCCAGCGACATTGACTGCGGTCTGGCCGGAACCAGCCTTGGGGGCAGGGGCCTTGCTTGCGGCGGCCTTGGGCGCAGCGGCTTTTTTCACAGGCGCCTTTGCAGCGGCTGCTTTAGGTGCAGCGGCGGCCTTGGGAGCGGCGGTCTTCTTCGGGGCGGTTGCCATGTCTTCGTTCCTTGCCTTTGGATGTCGTTAAAGCGCTTCGGCGCCTGCAATAATTTCGATAAGTTCAGTCGTAATCGCCGCCTGACGCGTGCGGTTATACTGGATGGTCAGCTTGTTGATCATGTCGCCCGCGTTGCGCGTCGCATTGTCCATCGCGGTCATTTTCGAGCCTTGCTCCGACGCCGCATTTTCGCGGTTGGCGCGCAGCAACTGCACCGACACGTTGCGTGGCAACAGATCGGCGAGGATTTCTTCCTCGTCGGGTTCATATTCTACCGAAGCCCCGACGCTTGGCACGCTGCCGTCGGTCGAAACTGCAACCGGCATCAACTGGATCGCGGTCGGTTCCTGTGTCAACACGGTGACGAATTTCGAAAACAGCAGATGCGCAACATCGAATTCGCCAGCTTCAAACCGCGCCGTCAAGTCTTCGCCCCAGCCTTGCACATCGACAAAGTTTAGCTTGCCCAAATCGCCCGGTTCAATGCTGTGGATGATTTCATTCCGATAGGTGCGGGCAAGCTGATCCTTGCCCTTCTTGCCGATGGTGTAGAATTTGACAGTCTTGCCTGCTGCGCGAAGCTCTTCGGCCTTCTTGCGCGCCAGACGGACGATGTTGGTGTTGAACGCGCCCGCCAAGCCCTTATCCGAGGTGGCAACCACGAGCAGATGCACGTCGTCCTTGCCGGTGCCAGCGAGCAATTTCGGCGATTGCGGGCCAACAGTGACCTTTGACGCAATGCTCGACACCACGGCTTCGAGGCGTTCGGCATAAGGCCGCGCCGCCTGCGCCGCTTCGGTCGCCCGGCGCAGCTTTGCAGCGGCGACCATCTTCATCGCCTTGGTGATCTTCTGGGTCGACTTGACCGAGTTGATCCGCATTTTGAGGGCCTTAAGGCTCGCCATTATGGTTTCCGTTTACGCG
>JBGSVG010000181.1:0-4251 GCA_041753095.1 Sphingorhabdus sp.
GAACATCTGGCTGATTTCCGGCGCGGTTATGAAGTCGCCTTCAACCCCGAACGGATCGCCGCTGCCATAATATTCCTGATTGGCCGCGCGCATATATTCGGCAACGCTGATTGGGCCGGAGCCCTCAATCTGCTTGGCCAACCGAAGCGCCAGCTGTCCCTTGTCAGGCGACACTGCTCGTCCCGGCAACTGGTTCAACTCGCTGTCTGCGCCCAGCGGCGGTAAACACAAGCCATAGACCAAGGATGATAAACGGTATCGTTAGCCATTGCCCCATGCTGAGACCGGTCAATTCAGGCAACCATTTTAGCTGGCTATCCGGCTCGCGGACAAACTCGACGCTGAAGCGTGCAAAGCCGTAAATTAGCGCTGCCATCCCGGTAAGGAAGCCAGGCTTGTAACGTGCATCGGTTTTCCAGAACAATGGCCACAATATCGCTGCCATCAACAGACCTTCCAGACCGGCCTCGTATAACTGGCTTGGGTGGCGCGGATATTCATCGGCCGCGGGAAATACCATTGCCCATGGTACATCGGTTACTTTGCCCCACAGTTCGCCATTTACGAAATTGGCAAGGCGGATGAGAAATGTACCGAAAGGCACGCAAACCGCGATATAGTCACACACACGAAGATAAGACAGCTTATGGCTACGCGTGAATAGCCATAGTGCGAACAAAACACCCAAGGTGCCGCCATGGAGCGACATTCCGCCTTCCCAGAGCTTATAAAAACGGTCGAGCGCGAGCAGGCTGGGGTCATAAAAAACCATGTAGCCGATACGCCCGCCCAATATGATGCCGAGCGTCATATACAATATCAAATCGTCAGAATGCTCGCGCGACATCGGCGCACCAGGGCGCTTTATCAATTTGGTAAGATACCAGTAACCCAGCAATATCGTCGCCAGATAGCTCAATGAATACCAGCGTATCTGGAAGAAGCCCAGATCGAGGGCGACCGGGCCAACGCCCAAATCGGTAAACTGGATATAATTGGTCGCAGCAGCAATAATCTCAAACGGCACAATGTTTCCTCGGGAAATTTTGACTTTCCTATAGAGCGAAATAGAAGGTGCACAAAGAGTTTAGGAGAGAATCAACATGCCGTCCGAACTGGACCTCGCGATTAACGCAACGATTGACCGTTTGATGCAGAATGACGGGCCCCTGAGCGTCACTTATGTCGAAAAATATGGCGTGCAGATGCCCATGCTGGCCAAGGCACCTGCAAATCTAAACGACTATTTTGCCTTCTTTTGCGCGACCCATGGTGACAAAGAATTCTTGGTCGATGGGGACTGCCGTTTGAGCTTTGGAGAAACCTATGCGGCGGCCCGAGCGCTCGCCGGCGGACTGGTCGAAGGGCGCAAACTTCAAAAAGGCGAAAGGGTGGGGATTGCTGCCCGCAACTCGGCAAACTGGATAGTAGCCTATATGGCCATCATCATGGCCGGCGGCGTAGCGACGCTGCTCAATGGCTGGTGGCAGGGCGGTGAGTTGGCAGAAGGCATCCGCATGGTCGGCTGCCGCTATGTCCTGGCCGATGCACAACGCGCTGCACGGATTGAGGGACATGACATCGGTGGGTGCGACCTGCTGGTGTTCAGCCATGATTGCTCGCCGGTTGATGGCTTGTCGGTTTTGACCTCGCAAGGCGGAGGTGCCTCGACGCCGCTGCCCGCACTCGATCCGCTTGATAACGCCACGATCCTCTACACGTCCGGATCGACCGGGCAGTCGAAGGGCGCCGTGTCCGACCATCGCGCTGTCGTACAAGGCGCAATGAGTTATGTTGGCCAGACTCTGGTATTTTTTGAACTGCTGACTGCGACCGGGCAGAGCATGCCCGCACAACCTTCGGCCTTAGTCAACGTCCCGCTTTTCCATGTCACAGCCTCGGTGCCGCTGGTGCTGCAAAGCTTCGCGATTGGACGCAAGCTGGTGATGATGCCGAAATGGGATGCAGAAGAGGCTATGCGGATTATTGAAAAGGAACGCATAAGCTATTTTGTTGGCGTTCCCCTCATGAGCATTGAACTTGCCACCCATCCCAACCGCCATAAATATGACTTGACCAGTTGCACAGCGTTTGCTGCAGGCGGCGCGCCACGCCCCGTCGATCATGTAAAGAAGATCCGCAAAGAAATGAGTTGGGGATATCCGTTGCTTGGCTATGGCCTGACAGAAACCAACGGCGTCGGGTGCGGCAATTTTACGGAAAATTATCTGTCCAATCCAACCAGCACCGGCCCCGCCACCACGCCGCTGGTCGAAGTAGAAATGCTTGATGATGACGGCAACATCATGCCGCAGGGCGAACGCGGTGAGGTTTGCATCCGCACCATCGCAAATTTCAACGGCTATTGGGATAATGATGAAGCGACGCGCGACGCGTTTACTCACGACGGATTCTTCCGGACCGGCGACATCGGATATCTCGATGAGGATGGCTATCTTTTCATCGTTGATCGCAAGAAAGACATCATCATTCGCGGCGGCGAAAATATCAGCTGCCCCGAAGTCGAAGCAGCGGCATACGAGCATGACTCGATTGTCGAACTGTCAGTTTTTGGCATCGCCGATGACAAATATGGTGAAGTGCCCGGTATTGTCTATCACACCAAAGATGGCGTCGCGCTATCGGAAGACGATTTGAAGGCATTTTTGGCACCGAGGCTCGCGCCTTTCAAAATCCCTGTGCATTTTTGGCAAGCGCATGAACCATTGCCTCGGCTCGGCACACAGAAGATTGACCGAGTTGCCCTGCGCCGTGATTATAATGCAAAGGTCGGCTGACAGACGGTGCAATCGCGCCTAGGGATGCTTGATGGCCTCCGCTCCTGAAAGCATCGTCAAACAACGCGAGATTATCGACCGGAAGACGCTTACCGAGAATGTGGACGCTATTGTCTCCGAGCGTGAGTCAGCAACGCAGCGTGCGCGTGTATTGGAATTGCTGCTGGCTGCGCTGGCAAACGGCCGGAATGAGATCGAGCGTCGTCTGGGTGAAAATCCCTCGCAAGGTTATCGTGCTGCGGCCGAGCAGGCATTTTTGATCGATCAGCTGGTCCGGTTGATTTACGACTATGTCACAACCTACGCCTATCCTGCCGCAAACCGTTCCGCCTCAGAGCGGATCGCGATATTGGCGGTCGGCGGCTACGGCCGCGGCGAGATGGCGCCACATAGCGACGTCGATATTGCTTTTGTCACGCCCTACAAACGCAGCTCATGGACCGAACAGGTCGTTGAAGCCATGCTGTATCTGCTATGGGATTTGGGATTGAAGGTGGGACAATCGAGCCGCTCACTCGATGAAACGGTCAAGATGGCTCAGGAAGATTTGACCATCCGAACGGCGTTGCTCGAAAGCCGCTTCGTGTGGGGCGACCGGTCGGTCTATGAAGAGGCATCGCTGCGTTTCTGGAAGGACGTCGTTGGCAAGACAGCGCCGGACTTTGTCAGGCTCAAAATGGTCGAGCGCGACGACCGGCATAAGCGCATGGGCGACAGCCGCTATGTCGTCGAACCCAATGTGAAAGATGGCAAGGGTGGCTTGCGCGATCTGCACACGCTTTACTGGATTGGCAAATATATCCATCGCGTGTCCTCGGCGTCGGATCTAGTCGATGTTGGGCTGCTTACCACCGACGAATATCGCCGTTTTCGTAAAGCTGAAAACTTTCTGTGGGCGGTGCGCTGCCACATGCATAATATCACTGGGCGCGCAGAAGACCGGCTGACATTTGACCTTCAGCGTGAAGTCGCGGAACGCATGCAATTTGCCGACCGGCCCGGGCGCTCTGCGGTTGAGCGTTCTATGCAATTTTATTTCCTGAATGCCAAAACCGTTGGCGATGTGACTGGACTGTTTCTGGCACATCTCGATGAAACTATGGCGCGCAAGGGAAGACGGTTCTTACCTAGCTTCACAAGAAATCCGAAAAAGTTGAACGGATTCCAGCTGGATCGCGGACGACTGGCGCTTCCCCATGACGGCTTTTTTGCAGATGAACCGGTGCGGCTGATCGAAATTTTTCAGCTGGCTGATCTGCATGGGTTGGAAATCCATCCGCTTGCGATGCGGGCGGCGCAGCGTGATGCGCGGATGATTGATAAAAATGTTCGGCGCGACGCAAGGGCCAATGCACTGTTTCTGGACGTTCTGACTTCACCGCGCGATCCGGAAACCGTATTACGCTGGATGAATGAATCTACCGTATTTGGACGTTTCGTTCCCGATTTTCGC
>JBGSVG010000182.1:0-2719 GCA_041753095.1 Sphingorhabdus sp.
TAAGGACAAATCCCTGCCCGCCAATGTCCGGTTGGAGGCCTTAGCGTTTCTTGTCCATTTTGTCGGCGATCTGCACCAGCCGCTGCACGCGGGCGACCATGCAGACCGGGGCGGCAACGACCTAAAGGCCAATTATGGCGTAATGCCCGGATATAATCTGCATTCGGTTTGGGACGGCTTACTTGCCGACCGCGCAATATCCGCAGCTCCAGCGATTGTCCGGCGGTTCAGCGATGCGGAGCGATCGGCAATGAATACCGGCACGACCCGCGAATGGAGCGAGGAAAACTGGATGGTGTCGCGTGATATCGCTTATGCCAGAGCGGTGGATGGCGACCCGTGCGGCGCAAAGCCCGAAAAGCCGGTGATTATCGATGAGGCGGATGTAGTAGCATCACGCGCGGCATTGCGATTGCAGGTTGAACGCGGCGGGTTAAGATTGGCGCGATTGCTAGAGGAAGCTTTGAACTAGGTGCCAAAGTCGCCGCGCCATTTCCAGCCACCCTCTGTGCGTTTGCGGACTATCGCGAGCAAAATTGCAGTGATGACCAGCACGAGCGCTAAAGCTACAATTTTCGGAACCGCACCATCCTGTTTTGACAGAAGAGCAAGAAGCACAATCGCCAGCAGATATGCGCCGAGAACTACCCAACCTTGCCATTTGAACGGAAGGCCAGCACCGTAGCCATATTTTTTCGCCCGAAACCACGGGCCGTTTTCCAAGAACATATGCAGCATGTTATCAGCCTCTGTCTCAGCGCCGTTTTGGCTTATTGTTGCGGTCAAGGTCGCGCTTCAATGCGACCAGTTCGTCCATATCTATTATTTCCGAACGGTTTTTCGTCCAGCGGATTAACGCAACCGTCCAGATCGTTGTAAGGACTACGAAACTGGTAAGAACAATCACGACAATTTTCTTCTCATCGATCCCGTTCGATTCCAACACTGCACTGGTCCAGAGGGTGCCGGCAACCATCGCAAGAAACGGTAGCATCCAGTAAAGCGTGTACCGCCAGCCAGCCGCGTTGCGTGGCATGATTTTCATGCTCCATTTGCTTTTGTAACAGATAAAAGGCTTGTCTTCGTCGCGCATCATAACTGCCCCTTCGCCGGAGGTCGTCCGCGCCGCGGCGCTTCGCTGACCCCCACTTTTACGCCGCGTTTGGCCAAGGCCTCGCGCAAAAGAATTTCAATCTCGGCATTAGCACTCCGCAAATCAGCCGCCGCCAGCCGCTCGACCGCCGCAAACAGTGCGGGGTCGAGGCGGAGAGGGAAGGCCTTCTTTTGTGGGGGAGTGCCCAATCTGCTGTCCTTAGCTGTAAAGCGTGCCCGTGTTCACAACAGGCTGGGTGTCGCGTTCGCCGCACAGGACGACCATAAGGTTCGAGACCATCGCCGCCCGGCGTTCGTCATCAAGCTCGACCACATTTTTGGCAGACAGCATTTCAAGCGCCATTTCGACCATGCCAACCGCACCTTCGACCAATGTCTTGCGCGCCGCGACAACTGCCTCGGCCTGCTGACGGCGAAGCATCGCCCCTGCAATTTCCTGCGCATAGGCGAGATGGGTAAATCCGCATTCATCGACCGTGATGCCAGCTACGCGCAGCCGCTCCATCAATTCCAGTCGTAACTCTCCGCCGACCTGATCGTGATTGCCGCGCAATGTCACTTCCTGATGGGTGAAGTCGTCATAGGGGTAGCGCGCGCCAATTGTGCGGACCGCTGCCTCGATTTGCGCAAGCACAAAAGCCTTGTAGTCATCAATGTCGAACAACGCCTGCGCGGTGTCGGTAACGCGCCAGACAACCTGAGCCGCCATCTTAATCGGGTTCCCGCGCAAGTCGTTGACCTTGATTTTTTCGGATATGAGGTTGTTCGCACGCAGCGAAATCTTTGCTTTTCCAAACCATGGCCAGATCCAGCGCAGGCCTTCATTACGATCGGTGCCTCGGTACGCCCCGAACAGTGTCAATGCGACACCTTGGTTGGGTTGGATCATGAAAAAGCCGATCGACACAAACAGGAAGGCCGTAGTGCTAAGCGCCAAGCCAACGAACGCCGAGGCAGATTCTCCGTCGCTGGCTATAGCCTGCGTCAACGCCCAACCGAACCACCCCATGCTGAGCAGCATTAACAATAGCATCAGATAGCCATTATAACTGCTCGCTGCCCTTTCGAGGCTGGCATTCAAATCACCCTTATTCGAAACTTCCGTCATCATGACCTCCCGTTTAATATGATATCAGTATTATATCATATTCATAACTTTGCAAGTCTTATCGGAAGAAACGAACCGCCCCTGAGTTAAAGGTCGCCGAACGATATCAGCGCAGCGCGGGCGATTGGCTCGCCCCACTCTTGTACGAAATGGCCACCTCCTTCGATTTCCAACGGTGGCGGACAGCCGTTAATCATCGCGTTGAGCTTCATCATTGCGGGCGGGCCGAGTACAGGGTCGGCCATGCCGATCGCCATAAAGCTTTTGCCTTGCCATTCCTTGCTCCAGAACGCCGCGGCTGCACGGCTTACATCGACCCCGTCCATTTCGGGCGAGACGGGCACCAGCGCCGGAAACACCTGCGCCCCTGCCTTATAATCGGGCGAGGGGTAAGGCGCATCATAAGCAGCAATCTCTTGCTCTGTGAGGTGCGGCGTGCCGCGCGCTATCAACGCGCCAATGGGTAGATCCGGCGTCGACAAGGCATAATTCTTCCAG
>JBGSVG010000183.1:0-3845 GCA_041753095.1 Sphingorhabdus sp.
CGCAACGCCAAGCCCTCACCGGGCAGCAGCGCCGGCCGCAGCGGTGGCGACAACAAGCCGAAGCGCCGCACGGGTGACGCCAACAGCCCGTCGCCGTGGTCGAACTGGACCAGCCGCGAGTCGTCCGGCAACAGCTAGAGCCCGATCGACTGAGATGGAAGCGCGTAGCACTTTCATCGAGGTCGTGAATCAGCCTCTAGAACAAGAAGCCGGAGCAGTCCGATCAGGTTCGTTACGATTCAAACCGGCTCGAACCTGCTCCGATCGCGGCACTCACGCGCGAACATGAAAACGCCCCGGATGTCACACCGACATCCGGGGCGTTTCGATTCCTGTGGGGCACGGCAGGTTCGCTGTCCCCGTGAAGGACGGCATGTAGGTTAGCAGCCTGTCGGACTTCAGCGCTCGAACATGGTAGCGGGAAGCATGACCGGATTCGCTTCAGCCGACCGCTCGCAGACGTTCCTGCTCCCCCCGCGCCACCATGTCCCCGGTCTGAACAGCGAGGCTGGGCGGGGCCCACCGTGTTGTCGGGTTCGTGTTGTCGGGTTGCGCGAGAGATGGCTGCGGGCGCCAGCGGCCCCCGCCCTTTTCGTGGGGTGCGGATGGGGTGGGGGCGGGGCGTGCGGGTGTGTCTGGCGGCTATCGAGAGGATTACCGCGGAGGATGGTGGTGCGAGGGGCCGGGAGCGGCTGTCCTCGATCTGTCGTCGATTGCGTCCAGCAAGGCTTTGAAAGCTTGAACACGCTGCCGTTCAATGCCGACGATGAAATCCAAGCGAGACCGGAGCGGCAGCGTTCGCCACGTCCTTGTTCACTATGAGCTTGCGATCGGACAGCAATGGACTAGGATTAAAGGCAGTATAGATGCGACTAGGTTCGGCGAGGCCGGAGTTCGCCGTGCGTCATTCTTAATCGCGGGTATACCCATGAAGATGTTGCGTATTTCCGCATGTCTTGCGTGCTTGGCCCTTATGAATGCGGATGCAGGTGCCGTCGAACTGAAGGCAGGCGACGGCAACCCATGCGAGTACAAACTGACGGGTGAGTTCCATCCCGGCGATTCTGTAAAAATTCTTGCTGCACTGCCGGGATCTGGTAAGGGCAATTCGCCCGTAATATGCCTTAATTCGCAAGGCGGTGACTTTCTTGAGGCATTGAATTTTGCGAGCCAGTTTGGCGGATACACCACTCGCGTCCAGGCAGGAGATGTGTGCGCTTCTGCTTGCGCCTGGGCATTTATGAACGGAACAGCCTACGCTACAGGCTTAGTAGAGCTCAGTAGAAGCATCAGCCCGAAGGCTATTTTGGCCTTCCACGCTCCCTACATTGAATCCAACAAGAATGACAACGATGTTGCTGGGGCCTACGATCAGGCGACCAGCGAAATTGGTGACAAGCTTCTAAAGCTGACCACCTCGACTGTGGCTGGTCCGGGCTACAGAAATGTTCCGATCGTGACGCCGACACTTTTGTCTATGGCGCTGCTGGTGCCGAAAGGCAAATATTTCGTAATCGACACCATCGGCAAGGCATTGAGTAACAACATAACTGTTGAGGAAATTTCTTACACGCCAACGACACGCAAAGATATAGAAATGATATGTCGAAATGCGTTAGCTTACGCATATGACGACTGGTCGGACGACGCGGAACACAGCTACTTCAAGGCGCCAGCTGAGGGTTTTGCTGCTTGGCGTCCTAAAAAGACTCAAGACTCTAATGACGTGGTTTTGAGGGCAGAGGTTATGTTTGCGTTTCGTCGAGAGGGCTCGTGCATGATAAATATCGTCCATGAAGGCGATTCCAACGGGCCTTTACGTTACGACATCACCACGAATCCTGGAGCGCTCGAAAAGCTTAGCGTTCGTGGAAATCAAGGGTTCCTTGAATCCAAGGGGTTCGCCTGGCCATCGTATGCCGCCCTGGCTCCGAAGACGCTTCTTAGCAAGGTCAAGCCCAATCACGGGAAGCTCTATGCTGGAGTAGGTAAGGGAAATTAGTGAAATTCCAATTTCGATTTATACCAAGTAACGCGGGGTGGTTCTATGGTGTTCCGGCGCAGACTGATTATGCTCACTGCCCTGTTGAGTGCTGGATCGGTAGCGATCGCTGCGGCCGAAGGGGGGAAGCAAGAGTCAGTAAAGCCGAAAATGACGCGTACCTTCCAGAGCAGTGATGACGGCGCACCGAAAGCAAGCGAGGCTAGAACTCCCAAGCGCCGCTCGAAAAACCGTTTGGCATGCTCGGTGCCAACTGGTTGCGGGGACGATTTGTGCGGTCCCTGCCCCAAGAATTAGCCCCCCCCCCCAATTGAGTGTGTTTGAGGCGGTCAAGTTCCTCTTCCGACGTCATCACACGTCGGTTGAAAAAATGGCGGCAATCTTCCTGCTTGGGAATAGCCCATCTTCAACATCTTCTCTCTGTATGGGCGCAAGGAAACGGCACATGTAGACACCAACTTGCCCTGCCACCTAAATGGACCCAGGGTGCTCATTATGTCGCTGTGGATTTGAACGGTTAGTCTTTCCAATTTTTGATTAAGAATCTGCGACATAAAGGATTGCCAATCATAGTCGGCAATCGGGGCGGTGAACATAACCTCGCGAGATGTCGGCTCTGAACGGCTAAGGGAAAGCGGCTCGGCATTCCTCAAGCGACAGGTCCATTCGGCGCAATTTGGCTTCAAGTCGACTTCATACAGCCAATCGAAAGAAATTTTAGCATCGCCGGCCTCAAGGCTAGCCCGTTCTCGCAGAACTTGGTTCCGTGTTGCCGGAAGCCACGCAAGGGCATATGTCAATGGCGCGGCGGTAATTGTCAATTGCGAGCGCTGCCAAGCGTCGTCGCCTGACGCTCCGACAGCAGGTTTGGACAGCGGTCTGAAATGAACAACATCAATGCGTGCGTTTGAAGGGAAGCTTACTTGCGTCCAATACAGTAACGCAAAGATGGCCAGCGCAGATACGCCCAAGCTCACAAACGCGGTCGCCGCCTTGGAATGGTGGAGCCGCTGCCCCCTGACCTTCGCGAGTTGATGGAGTATTTCCGCGACTGGGTTTCCCACCAATCTGTAGATATGAACGGACCTTACATAGGACGGCAACTTTGTAAGATCGATGGATCCATCAATCAGTACGGGAAGAAGTCGTCCTTTGGCGGAGGGCCAAATGTCGCGTGCTATTTCAAGTTCAGCGAGGACGTAGCTCGGCGGCTTAATCGATTTCTGTGTTAGCAAGACAATCATGTATTCGGAGTTTTTAAGCTCCAGGCGAATTCGGTTGTTGTAGTCCTCACCCGCAACTAAGGTCGACTTGTCATGAAACACGACGTAGCCATCATTTCGCAGTGCTTGCGCTAGGTCGTCAGCGGTTTCGTGAAGTTCGTTTGGGTAAGAAATAAAAACACGCGGAGTCTTTGGAATCAATAAATGTCGCACTTGGCCCCCGCAGTCCAACGGTTAAAGACGCTGGCTCAACGCTTCATTGGTCTCTATGGCCGCTCCGATCAATACCGGACCGACACCAATGGCGCAAGATCGGCTGTCACTCCGTATTTCTGAGGTCAGCCTCTATGGTCCCTGACTTTCACTGACTGGCAGCAGCAGCCGAAGCGCGGGGGCCTGACTACATAATTGCGAATCACTGCCCCCCACTCGCCATCACCCCTTCCCAGCCCCCACATGCAGCATCGCTCTCTCGGCCAACGCGGTGATGGTCAGCAGGGGATTGCAGCCGAGCGACCGCGGGATGATGGAGCCGTCGATCACGTAGAGGCCGGTGTGTACGGCGGTGGCACCGGTGCCGCTGGCACCGGCGCTGGCGCCGCCGTCGAACACGGCGCCGA
>JBGSVG010000184.1:0-7405 GCA_041753095.1 Sphingorhabdus sp.
GATCAGGACTTCGGCTTGCGCCGCATAATCAAACGGACTGGTCGCGGAAAAATGGTCGGCCTTGTGATCGAGATGCACCGCGCCTGTCCGGCCTTGGGCATTGGCCCAATCACCGCCACTTCTGAGCGTTGCCGAAGTCGCCAGCACGCCATGGCTAGGTTTAAGCACAATATCGGCAACGGGCTTCATCGGGTCGAGCCAGTGCCGGTGCATCCCGATATCCATGTCGCGGCCCTCGAACCGGTCGATGGCCAGCCAGTCGACAAAATCGGGATCGACCGGTCCAACTGCACGTGCCAGCATCGAAATCCACGCGCGTAAGGTGTCAATCCGCCAACCAAGACTCGCCATCGCACCTTCGACCCGAGCCCGCGCGCTGCCGTCGAGCCAGTCGGGCGGATCGGCAATCATTGCCTCCAGTCGCTGTCCCAAGATCGTCAACGGTCGCGCCAGCGCCTCGAGCGCGATCTGTGTGTCGGCCACCGCATCGACCACCGCCGCATCGGGGTCGGCCAATTCGGTTTCGAGACCATAGCCAGCCTCCGCCGCATTGCTCTCGTCGCGGGCAAATACCATTACCCGAATGGCCGCGAGCAAGCGCTCGACGGGTCCCGAAGGCATGCCTTCCGCTACCCGGCCCAACCAGCCATCTCCGGGCAAAGCCTCCGCCGCAATCCTTGCCATTTCGATAGCAAGGCCGCCCTCCTCGTCATAGGATGCGACATCGGCGAGCCGTGCCGCCAATCCGCGCCGCCGCCCGCGTGCCTTGCCTTCGGGGCCGATGACCCAACGGCGCAACTCCACCGTCTCTTGCCCGGTCAGCGCAGCGGCAAACATTGAGTCTGCTGCATCAAAAAGATGGTGGCCTTCGTCGAAGATGATCCGCGTCGGCCTGCTCACCTCGTCACGCCCGCGCGCTGCATTGACCATCATCAATGCATGGTTGGCGATGACAATATCAGCATGGACGCTGGCGCGCGCGGCGCGTTCTCTGAAGCATTTCTTGTAATGCGGACATCCGGCATAAATGCACTCGCCGCGTCGGTCGGTTAGCGCAGTCGAGCCGTTGCGCCGGAATAAAGTCGGCAGCCAGCCGGGCAAATCGCCGCCAATCATATCGCCGTCCTTGGTATAGGCTGCCCAGCGCGCCACCAGATGTGCGAGCGTCGCGGCACGTCCTGCAAAGCCGCCCTGCAATGCATCCTCCAGATTCAGCAGGCACAGATAATTCTCGCGCCCCTTGCGAACCACAACCTTTGATTTGAAGGTTTCATCACCGGGGTAAATCCGTTTCGCCTCGCGTACCAATTGGCGCTGCAACGCCTTGGTAAAGGTCGAAATCCACACCGCGCCCTCTGCATCACGCGCCCAAAGAGAGGCTGGCGCGAGATAGCCCAGCGTTTTGCCGATGCCAGTACCTGCCTCAGCGAGCACCATATTAGGCTCGCCCTTGCGTGCACGCGGCGCGAATATCCGCGCGGCGGCCTGAGCAAAGTCGCGCTGGCCTTGGCGGGTTTCAGCGTCGCCGCCGACAAGCGAAGCAAGTTGGGCCTGAACGGCATCGGGGTTTAATGTAACCACGCGCGGGGGCGTGCGCAGTGGGGTCTCCTCCCATTCGGGGAGTTTTGAGAATAGCCATCGCTCGGGCTTTTCCGGCTTGGCCAGATAGCGAGCGACAATATTCGCCCATGGCCAGCGCAACCGTGCCAAATTCTGCGCAGCATCCCACGCGCCCTCTCGCTCTGCCCAAGAGGGGTCAGTCAGCGTGGCCAGCAGTTTTTGCGCGGCGGTGAGAAGGAAAGGTGCGATGGCTTCATCATTTTCTGGCGCCGCCACACCAAGCACGCCTGCCAACCCCTTGGCAGTCGGCACGACAAACCGCGCCGGATACGCAAAGGCAAATAGCTCCAGTAAATCCAGGCCTGATAATTCCGCATAACCCAATCGCTGCGCTACCAAAGGGGCGTTGAGCATCACCAATGGCGTCTCAGCCGCCCGTCCCACAGCCTCCCCCTTGCCGACCGTCCGCACTTGCCCGTCGGGCGTCGCCAGCCAGATACCGGCATGGCTTGCATGAAGCGCTGGAAAGGCTAGGGGAGTTTGCACCGCCCCAGATAGGCGCAAATAGAACGAAAGAGCAACAAGTGACTGAACTCCACGACCTCGCAATGGCTTCGAAAGCATGGCCTTATGAAGAGGCGCGGCGGTTGCTGAAACGCTATCCGGACGGCAAGCCAAATGGCGCGCCGATCATTTTCGAAACGGGTTACGGACCCTCGGGTCTGCCGCATATCGGCACCTTCAATGAGGTCTTGCGCACGACGATGGTGCGCCGCGCGTTTGAGGAAATGAGCGACACGCCGACCAAGCTGATCGCGTTTTCCGACGACATGGACGGGCTTCGCAAGGTCCCGGATAATCTGCCCAATCAGGCGATGCTCGCCGAGCATCTGGGCAAGCCGCTCACGCGCATTCCGGACCCGTTCGGAACGCATGAAAGCTTTGCGCATCACAATAATGCGCGGCTGCGCGAATTTCTCGACCGCTTCGGGTTCGATTACGAGTTTCTGTCCTCAACCGTCGAATATGCCAGCGGGCGCTTCGACGAAACGTTGAAGAAAGTGCTGCTCCACTATCAGGACATCATGGACATCATGTTGCCGACACTCGGCAAGGAACGGCAGGCGACCTATTCGCCGGTGCTGCCGGTTAGTCAGAAATCGGGCATCGTGTTGCAGGTGCCAGTCACCGTGGTCGATGCCGCTGCCGGGCTGGTATCGTTCGACGATGAAGGCGAGCGCATTACGCAATCGGTTCTTGGAGGGCAGGCGAAGCTGCAGTGGAAGGTGGACTGGGCAATGCGCTGGGTCGCGCTTGGCGTCGATTATGAAATGTCGGGCAAGGATTTGATCGATAGCGTCACGCAAAGCTCGAAGATCACGCGCGCTTTGGGGGCGCGTCCGCCAGAAGGCTTCAACTATGAAATGTTTCTCGACGAAAAGGGCGAGAAGATTTCGAAGTCGAAGGGCAATGGCCTGACGCTGGACCAATGGTTGACCTATGGCACCGACGAGAGCCTCGCTTTCTATATCTACCGCGAACCGCGTAAAGCGAAGGCGCTGCATATGGGTGTTATCCCGCGCGCAGTGGACGAATATTTCCAGTTTCGCGGGAATTACGCCGCGCAGGAGTTGGACAAGCAGCTCGGTAATCCGGTGCACCACATCCACCGGGCCAAACCTGAGCCAGTGCCGGTAGGTGCGCCGCCGGTGACCTTTGGACTGTTGCTCAACCTCGTGGGGGTGATGGGTGCAGAAGCGACCGGGGAGCAGGTATGGAGCTATCTTGGCAATTATGTCGAGGACGCGAGGCCCGAGGCGCAGCCCGATCTCGCCAAGCTGGTGCCGCTGGCGCTGGCCTATAACCGCGATTTTATTGCGCCGACGCTGAAGCGGCGCAAGCCGGAGGGTAATGAAGTTGCAGCGCTCGAACGGCTGGACCGCGAACTGGCCGGGTTATCCGCCGAGGCAACCGCCGAGGACATCCAGAATATCGTCTACACCATCGGCAACGAGGGCGGATTTGAGAATCTGCGCGACTGGTTCAAGGCGTTGTACGAAACCCTGCTTGGTTCCAGCGCAGGCCCACGCATGGGCAGCTTCATTGCGCTCTACGGCATCGACAACAGCCGCAAGCTGGTCGCCGAGGCGCTTGCGTGACGACGATTGCGGCCAAGCTGTATCATGACGGCAAGGTCGCGACCGAGATCGACCTGTCGAAGCCGATTCCGCATATCGACAAGCCTGCCGACTTCATGTGGATCGGATTGCATGATCCCGACGACGGCGCGCTGAAACGTATCCAGGACCATTTTGGCCTTCACCCGCTGGCAGTCGAGGATGCGCTGGACCCCAAGCATTTGCCCAAGGTCGAGGTATATGGCGATCATCTGTTTTTGGTAATCCGCACACCGCGCCTCGAAGGCGACAAAATCATTTATGGCAACACTGCGATCTTCATGGGGCGGCAGTTCATCATCACCGTTCGTCACGGTTCCGACCGGGCGCACAGCCCCGTGCGCGCACAGCTTGAGGCAACGCCTTGGCTGTTGAAGCAAGGACCGGATTATGTGCTGCACGCGATCCTTGACTTCATCGTCGACGGCTATGGCGATCTGGCCGACATGATGGAAGAAAAGGTCCTCGCGATGGAGGATCGCGCTATCAAGAATTTCCTGAGCGCAACTGAAACCGGGCGCATCTTCATGTTGAGGCGCGAACTTTTCCGGTTGCAGCGTATCCTAGGTCCTACCGAAGACTTGACCAGCCGCTTCATCAATCTCGAGCTGCCGCAGATCGACGCGAACATCTACCCCTATATGCGTGACCTGCTCGACCATGTCCGACGGCTGGTTTACCGCGTCGAGGGGCTGCGGGATACGCTGACTTCGGTTATTGAAACCAGCGGCTTGCTGGAGCAGCAAAGACAAGGCGCTATTACGCGGCAGTTGGCGGCATGGGCTGCGATCCTCGCGGTACCAACGGCGATTGCCGGGATTTACGGCATGAATTTTGAACATATGCCCGAGCTGCGCTGGGAATATGGCTATTTCTTGATTGTAGGCGTTATGGCGACGATTTGCCTGTCGCTTTATGTCCGCTTCAAGCGGGCTGGGTGGCTGTAACCCGTCGCAATACCGAGCGGTAATTAGGCTCAATCGTCATTCGCTGGTGATAATTGCCTTTGCCGAGCAATGCATGTGCACGCGGGAGACTATAGCACGGCACGCCCATGAATAGATGATGCTCGCTATGGAAATTCACCCAATAAGGCGCAACCGTCATCCGCTCGAGCCAGTTCGCATAGGTCGTTCGTGCATGACTGAACGGGTCGTCGCTGCCGGTGGTTGTGCAGGCATGCTCCGCAATATTGCGGATGCGCAGGAACAGCTGGAAGGTGGTGGCGAGTGCTACGAACCACAACAGGAAAGGTACCCAGCCCCAAAACAGAAGCGAGATTACCAGCAACGTTGCCTGCACTGCCACAAACCGCCCAACCGTTTTTGCTGTTGTCTTCGCGCCGTCAACATTGGTGACCGGCGCGTCGATACCGCTGCGGCTTTGCAGGTTAAGCGCACGGCCTGCGCTGGTGTCGCGCGTGCCGTCGCCGCTCTCATGCCTCAGCATTGCCTTCACCCCGCGCCATGCTGTCGCAAACTGCGATTTGCGTTGTTTGAAAAAGGTCTGCCCGGTCAGGTCACGCACGGCCTTGCGCCGAAGACTATCGCGGCTGGTCGGGAAGGGAGCTGACAGCGACAGGTCAGGATCTTCGGGTTGCTGGGTAAAACGGTGATGAGTTAAATGATATGCTCGATAGGCATGAAGGTCGCTACCCGTCGCCGCGCCTGTGGGCCATTGTCCGAGGAAATTGTTAAGTTTGCGGTTAGGGTGCAGCAACCCGTGCGCGCCGTCGTGCATCAGGATCGCAAGCCCTAATTGCCTGCCCCCCAGCACGGCGAGAACGACTGGCGTTAGCAATAGTCCCGCAAGCCAATGATAATCCCAAGCCAATGCGCCGCCAAAAGCAGCTAAGGCCACGACTAGCCAAGCGTGCAGTACAAGCCACATACCGCGCCAATGCGACAGGGTAGTAATAGCAGCCCAGTCTTCGGTGCCGAAAACCTTCCGCGGGTTGGCGGCTTTTACCGCGGGCATGTTGCAAACTTCTCCATCAGACAGGAACAATAACCCAAAGCCACGATACCGCCAAATGCGTTACGTCACAGCGCGGATTGCGAACTCGGCCATCTGTGCTTGTGCGGCGCGCGACTCACGGAAATTGAATAATGGCCAATCGTGCAGCATAGCTGCCACTTCGATATGGTCGACCGACGGTAATCTGTCTTTAAGCGCACGCCCGTCGGTTACCAGAATGTCATCTCCGCCTCCAAAAGAGAGAATATGTGGCAGACCATCCCAGTTGCCAAAAATCGGACTGCAGCGGGGGTCGTTCAAAGCCAGAGCCCCAGCGTAAAGCTGCCCGGCATCGGAAATCCCGCTGACTGTCAATATGCCGTCGCGCGGTTCCACTTGGGCCTGATCGGGGTGTGCAGGATCAAGGTTGAGCCAGGGGCAGATCAGGATCAGCGCAGAAGGTAGGGGAAGCAGCGATTTTCTTGCCAACCGTGCGACTGCCGCCGTCAATCCGCCGCCAGCTGAATCGCCGGACATGATAAAAGGTTTCCCATCCCGCCCTGCAACATAATCGCGATAAAAATCCAGTGCCCATTGGGTGGTGGCCATCGCATCGCTCTCGGGCGCAAGCGGATAAAGTGGTGCGGTAATCGCCCAGCCATGAATCTTTGCCATATTTGCGAGAAATGCCCAATGCAAAGGCGTTGCCGGATAGACATAGCCGCCGCCATGCCAGAACAGCACCTGTGCACTCGGCGGGCGATCTTTCGGCGCGAGATACCAGACTGGCCGCCCGCCAAATTCGCGTTGTTCGACCATCAACGCGGCGCGCGCCTTTGCATCCGGTTCGGCCAGTCGTTGTGCACTGACCTTGTCTATATTCTCCCGAAATTGCGGCCCGCCAGCATACATTCGCCGATAAATGCCTGTCGTACGCAACACAAAGCCAGTCAGGCTGGCCACAAAGCTCGGCATATTTTCTCTCCCTATAGCCGGCAGGGCTAGTTCATATGCATCGTGCAATCAACTCAGCTGGCTGGACCTGCCACCCAGCCCACTTGTGGCGAATCCATATCCACCGCTTCGCCCAGCTCATAGACGTTGCGATAGCCATAACCGTAAAGGTTGATGAAGGTCTGGATGTTCAGCGCCAACTGGACCCGTTTGGTGACCACCGGCCGCCGATTGTTTGTGAAGTTGTTATTGCAATAAATAAGAATTTCGCGGTCAGGATTCGTACCGATCACCTCGGCCAGTCGATCTGCGGTAAAGTCCGGCAGCGGCAGGTTAACCGCGCCTTCAATATGACCTTCCTTGAATGCCTGCGCAGACCGTGCATCCAATATCAGGGTTTCTGGCCGGCTGGCTCCCGCGTTAAAGTCACGCAGATTGACAAGACGCGCAGATCGATAGGGTGCCACTTCTACCGTGAGGTTGGAAAATCCGTCAAAATCAATAAGCGGATTTGCCGGTTTCGCATGCAGCGGAGAGATCGCCATGCAGGCCGAGGCAAACATTATGAGGTGGCGCATTGATTTCCTCCGTGCAGCTTTCGCTAAATGTCGGAGCAGATTTGAACGGATAATGAATGTTATTTTGCGGCAGGCGCAACAGCCTTGGTAGATGCAGCCTCTGCTGCCTGCACCTCCCACTTTTGCTTCACATCAGCCAGCAGCGCAACTGCAGGGTTATTGTCGCCCCGATTGTGCGGA
>JBGSVG010000185.1:0-2650 GCA_041753095.1 Sphingorhabdus sp.
AATCGTCAAGTTTTTCAATGGACAAAAGGGCTTCGGCTTCATTCAGGTCGATGATCGCCCTGACGATGTGTTCGTTCATATCAGCGCAGTCGAACAGGCGGGCCTAACCGGTCTGGCAGAAGGGCAGCCGCTCGAATTCACATTGGTGGAACGTGGCGGCAAGGTGTCGGCAACCGATATCGTCATCGATGGCGAACCAATGGAAGTCACCGAACGCGCACCGCGCCCAGATCGTCCAGAGCGTGGCGGTTTCGACCGCGGCCCTCGTGAAGGCGGCGGCGGTTTCCGTGGTGGAGATCGCGACTCGGCACCACGTGCCCCGCAGCGCGAATCGACTGGCGAACGCGCCAACGGCACCGTGAAATTCTTCAACGACATGAAGGGTTTTGGTTTCGTGCAGCGCGACGATGGCGGCGAAGATGTTTTTGTTCACATCTCGGCGCTTGAACGTTCCGGCATGGGTCAGGTGACTCAAGGCGACCGTTTGGCCTTCGACATCGAAATCGATCGTCGCGGCAAATATTCGGCAACGAACCTGAGCGCGCTTAGCGAATAAGCGACTTCAGATAATCAAAAAGGGCGGGGAAGCTTTGTGCTTCACCCGCCCTTTTTGTTTGCCAACTGGAACCTTTCAAAACCCGTTCGCATCGAGCCCAGTCGAGATGCCTTTCAGGCGCAGAAAACCCCGCAGTGTCTCGACTTTGCTCGACACGAACGGAAACGCGGGGGCAATCTTATGCCTTACCGATCGTCGCAGCCAGGAACCAAGCGCGCTGTTCGGCCTGGTCGGTCCAGTCGTCGAGCAGTCCGTCGGTCGCATTGTCGCCAGCCTCTTCGGCCAGTTCCTTGGTGTCCTTCAACGCCCTCACCAGCGACTCATTATCGGCGTGCAATTCCTTGAGCATCTTGCCTGCATCATTCGTCGCCGAATCATTATCCTTGATCCGCTGCTTCGCGCCAATTGCGCCAATCGAGGTCAAAGTATCCTGACCCAGCTTACGCACCCGCTCTGCCACTAGATCGGTGGTCGCGATCAACTCGGTCGCCTGCTCGTCGAACAGCAGATGATATTCGCGGAAATGGGGGCCAGTCACATGCCAGTGGAAATTCTTGGTCTTCAGATAGAGCGCATAATAATCGGCCAGCAGGCCGTTCAACGCGTCGGCAAGCGCCTTCTTGCTATTGTCACCTTCTGCCATATTGATTCTCCGTTCGGGGGATTGGGTATCCATTGGATATAGGCACGCACCGCCGATTTTGCCACCCGAGCTTCACACCCAGACAGAGTGAGTCACTCACTTAAGCGAGACCGAACGCCTGCAACGCGAGCATCACGCCCCAACCGAGCAACAGCGCCCCAGATATCCAGCGAATAGGTTTCAGCGGTACGATCGTGGCCAACCGCTCGCGCAGGATTACCGCAGGGACGGTCGCGGTCATGATGCCGACAAAGCCGCCAACCGCCGCCATTGGCCAGAACGGCGTGCGCGCGGCTTGGGCTGCGATGATGAACTGGCTCTTGTCGCCAAATTCGAGGATGAACAGCCCGAGAAACGCAGTCACGAAGGCGGGCGTCTTCCACCCCGTCAACGGATCCACCACCCGCCGCCACATCAGCATGCCCGCCCCAGCAAAGATGTACGCCAACCCCGCAAACAGCTTGAGCGGTGCCTCGCTGATCCAGCCATCGATGACCGAGCCACCCGCCGCCGAAATCGCACAATTGAGCAAAGTCGCGCAGGCAAGCCCGGCTAGCACTGCGCCATTCTTATGATAGCGCAACGCCAAAGCCGCCGCCAGAATCTGCGTCCGGTCGCCCATTTCGGCAAGGAATACGGATAGGAAAGTGGAGAGAAGAGCGTCCATTTTTGCGGATTAGCAGAAGGCCGTTAAGTTTACACCAACCCTAAAGCCGTTCGTGTCGAGCATAGTCGAGACACCGTGCCATACCGAGGGGCATCTCGACGATGCTCGATGCGAACGGAGAAGGATGAAAATTAGTTCGGCAACCGTATGGCAACCGATGCCAATAACGACTGAGTCACCGCCGGACTTAGCTGCGAACACCCAATCGCGTCGCCCAATATGCCGTTGAAGCTCGAAATCACCGAATCGGCACCGCCCGATTCAATCACACGGCTCATCGATGCCTCGAATACGCTGGCGATTTCTGCGACGGCGGCGAAGTGATGCGCGATGGCGGTCTGACGAATTGCTTCAAGTCTGACGAGGAATTGCAGCGGGTTGGTGTCGAACGATGTCAACCGCAACGCCTCCAGAAGGTCGCTGAGTTCTGCGCGAATCAGCATTTGCCGATCATGATCCATATCCATGGCAATGCCCCCATGCCCGTTGACTTCGAACGGTTTGCGCCAACATGGTTAATAACCCCTTAAAGCCGCGGATATGCGAGTCAGGGGTTGACTTTACATGCCCGGACACGCAAAGGCGCCGGTCTGTGAATGGGCCAGCGCTTGCCGCCACCCGTTTTTAACGAAATTCGAACTCAAAGGAATGGGCCATGGCGAAGCCAGCCACGATCAAGATCAAGCTGCTCAGCACCGCTGACACCGGCTTTTTCTATGTGACCAAGAAAAACCCGCGCAACATCACCGAAAAGATGACGTTCCGCAAATATGACCCCGTCGTG
>JBGSVG010000186.1:0-4430 GCA_041753095.1 Sphingorhabdus sp.
CATCGACAAGACCATGGGTCTTCGTCCGACCGAAGATGCAGAGCGCGAAGGTCTCGACCTCTCCTCACATGGAGAACGCGCCTACAACTATTGAGTTTCAAGACTTGGCGGCGGGGCGTTCTCTCTCCTCTCCTTATACGCTCCGCCCCCTCCAGATGTTCCTCCCGCGAACATCCAACTTACGGCCCGGACCAGAGATGGTTCGGGCCATTTTTGCATGTTGCAGAAATGTGACAATCTAGTTGAAAAATAAAGTCGAGTTGCGAACGACTGTAACAACTTTTTTCCATCGAGCGCATTATGGCCGGACATGGCGCAAGCGAGTTGCCAAGCGCCGGACACGGGAGAGAGACATGACGAAATCAACTTTTCATTATGCAGCGCGTTTTGGTGCATCTGCTTCGATTATTGCTTTGCTGATGGGTGGCACCACCGCTTTCGCACAAGACGCCGATGATGCATCGGACGAAGACGTGATTATTGTAACCGCGACTAAGCGCGATGCTAATTTGCAGGACATCCCCTTTTCAATCAATGCACAGACGGCCGATGATATCCAAAAGACCGGCGCGACATCGCTGGAGGACCTCTCGCGCAATGTCGCCGGTCTGACGATCCAAAATCTCGGACCGGGCCAAAGCCAGGTTTCGATACGCGGTGTTTCCGCAGGGCAGATTGTTCGCGACCAACCGGGCGTGAAAGAACAGGTCGGCGTCTATCTGGATGAATCGGTCATTTCGCTTTCGCTGTTCACGCCTGATCTTGACCTTTTTGATCTGAATCGCGTCGAAACATTGCGCGGCCCACAGGGTACGCTGTTTGGCTCTGGTTCGGTCGGTGGGACTGTACGTTATATTACCAATCAGCCAAAGCTGGGAACGACCGAAGGGGCAGTAGAAGGCAACGTAAATCTGGTTGATGGCGATGATTTTGGCGGCCATCTGAAAGGTGCGATTAACGCGCCGCTCGGCGACAAAGCCGCTATCCGTGCGGTTGGCTATTATACGCAATATGGCGGCTTCATTAACGCGCGGCGTGAGGGCGGCGGCGTCACCGAGGATATCAACGATGGTGAGCGTTATGGCGGCCGGATTGCCCTGACATTCGAGCCGAGCGAGAGCCTTTCGATTACACCGCGGGTCATCTACCAGAAAATCTCGACAGACGGGTTCAATCGTCAAGAGGTTTTCAACCTCTACGCCAATCCGTTCACGACGACGCGGCCTGCCGTCACCTTTAACGAGCGCGAGCAGCATCTTCTGCTGCAAGAAGGTTTTGAAGACGAAACGATGATCGCTGATGCCACGATCAAGGTCGGATTTGGCGGTGTCGATCTGACCTCGGTCAGTAGCTATACCGACCGTAACATTTTGGTTAGCCGCGATGCCAGCGCTTTGACTGGCAGCGTGTCCGTTGATCTCGGCTTTCCAACTGCAGGTGTGTTGCTACCCTCCAACTTAGCCGACACTACCAAAGTGCAGTCGTTCACGCAGGAATTGCGGTTAAGTTCGAACGGTGAGGGACCTTTCCAATGGGTATTGGGCGGCTTTTATTCGAACACTGATCGTGACTATGCACAGCGCTTGCCAACGCCCGGGTATGACGCATTTACCGACGCGCGTTTTGGGGCAGGGACGTCGGCTGGTGCCGCCAATGGCTTTCCGCTCAATTCGCCATATAATGCCGATATCGTTTATGACATCAAACAAAAGGCTGTCTTTGGCGAGGCAAGCTATATGTTTGGCGAGCAGTTCACACTGACCGCTGGTGGTCGTTATTACGACTTCTCTGAAGACCGGTTGTTTAAATCGGGCGGCTTGTTCTCAAACGCGGACAATCAAACCGGCAGCACCAAATCCGACGGCTTCACGCCGCGCGTTCTGGCTAGCTTCAAAGCGACTGACGGGATCACAATCAACGCTCAGGCATCCAAGGGTTTCCGGCTTGGCGGCATCAATGATCCGCTTAACATCCCACTATGTTCAGGCGGTGCTACGGGTATCGATGCACTGACCTTTGGCAACCGCCCCCGCTACGATGATGAAACTTTGTGGAACTACGAACTCGGCGTCAAAACTCAAGGCCGTGGCTTTACGTTCAATGCCGCGGCTTTTTATACGGACATCAGCAATCTGCAGGTGACTGCTGACGCAGGCAGCTGTTCGTCGCGGGTCGTTTTTAACGTCCCCAAAGCGCACACCCAAGGCTTTGAATTTGAGCTGAGCGCCAGCCCAGCCGACGGTCTTGATCTGGGCATCTCGGGTAGCATCGTCAGTGCCAAGTTCGACTCCTCGGTGACGACCACCGCAGGAGCGGTGATTGCCGGCATTCGTGATGGTAACCGCCTGCCAACGGTACCCAAATTCCAGATATCCGCCAATGCGTCTTACAGCTTCCCGATTAGCGATGGCGCCGAAGCTTATGTGTCAACCTCGGTCCAGCATGTCGGCAACAGGGTTACCCAGCCGAGCGATCAAGAGGGTAATCCGCGCAGTTTTGTCTCGGGTCTGGCATTTGGCGGGGC
Source organism: Sphingorhabdus sp. (assembly GCA_041753095.1). Taxonomy (GTDB): domain Bacteria; phylum Pseudomonadota; class Alphaproteobacteria; order Sphingomonadales; family Sphingomonadaceae; genus Sphingorhabdus_B. The sequence continues at coordinate 2,525 of JBGSVG010000186.1, forward strand.
TCCAGGGACAAATGCGACAACGCTCAATTTGGTTCTACCGAGCTACGAACTGGTCAACTTCAGCGTCGGTGTCGATTTCGATAATGGCTTGTCGCTCATCGGTTATGTGAACAATTTGTTCGACGAGAATGCGTTGCTTTCGTTCGATCGTGAGCGCGGCGGGCGCGCCCGTCTCGGTTTCTCAACCAATAGCCCGCGGACTTACGGAGTTACGGTGCGCAAAACTTTCTGACTTAGAAGCTTTATTGACAACAAAAAGGGCGGCCCAACTAGGCCGCCCTTTTTGTTAAAGACAAAAGAAAGGCTGACGGCTACGCTACCTTGGATTCGGCCCCAAGGATTAAAGGATCGGCAACTTTGCTGATATCAACCGTAGTACGGGAAATGCTCGGTGCGCCGCTTGAAGATTTGTGCTTGAATTTACCCTCGACCTGACCGCCTGGAGCAATTGTCAGATTGTTGTAAACGACATCACCGATGATCCGTGCACTGGCTTCGATAACAAGGTCATTGGCCTCAATTGAGCCTTCGACCTTGCCCGAAAGCTTCGCGGACTCGGCGGTAACTTTACCTGAAATTACGCTACCCTCGCCTTGAACAATGCTGCCGCAGGTTACGTCACCCTGCACCTTGCCATCAATGTGCAGGTCAACGCGCGCATTTACATTGCCGACGATTTCGACGTCGGAGGCGATGATAGAAAAGGTATGGCCCGAATTGCTCATGCGATTATGACTTCTTTGCGAGTTTACTGGAATTGTCGGCACGGTTTCCCGCGACGGTTTGGACTTCGAGAACATCAGGATTTGCCTCCAAAAACTTTCGCGGGTTGATCGCCTGACCGTTCAGGCGGACCTCAAAATGCAGGTGGCTGCCGGTCGACCGACCGGTGCTGCCCATCCGCGCAATTTGTACACCGCGTGCAACCTTCTGGCCAAGCGAAACATTGAAGCCCGACAGATGGGCATAACGCGTTACCAGACCATTAGCATGTGTGATTTCGATGCAGTTGCCATAGCCGCCTTGATTTCCGGCAAAGGTGACCTTGCCTTCGGCTGCAGCGAGTATCGGCGTTCCAATGGGGCCTTTGAAATCAAGCCCGGCGTGCATCGCGCCGCCACCGGTGAACGGATCGCTGCGATACCCAAAGCCACTCGACATCAACATCACAGCGGCCGGCATTGAGGTTGGGATTGCCGCAAGCGCGCGCTCCATCGCGTCCATGCGGCCGAGCGACGCAGCAAGCCTGGTAAAGCGCGGGTCGCGGACATCTTTTTTGGCGCTGCCGAAGAATGATTCAAACGGGCCACCCTGCGCAGCTGTCGCCTGCCGCGCCAGCACGTCCGGGTTCAGCCCGAACTGGCGAATTGCTGCTTCGGCCTTTTGCGTGCGGGCCAGCGCGACTCGGGTCATAAATTCTGCAAAGTGGATCTGACGCGCTTCAATCTTCGCAAGTCCGGCAGCTTCCGGCACCAGCGCGCTGATTTTTTTTACGGCCTTGTCTTCTTCCGTTACTGTTGTCGAACCAGAACCAGCAGGAACCTCGTCAAGATATTGTTCGCTTAAAGATTCAAGCATCTTCTGGCGACGTTGCAGGTCAGCAGTAACCTCGTCAATCGAACCGCGATAATTGGCGACGCGTTCTTCGGCTGACTCAATCCTTGCCTGCTTTTCGCTCAGCGCCATACGTTCGATAGTCACGCTAATCTGGTTGATCGCCATACCGAGCGTGATAATCAGCCATACGCCGACGACGAGCGCAACCGAGGCTGCAACACGACGTTGCAGCTGCGCAGATATCTTCAAAAACCGGACTTGGCCATTGGCCCGCATGAAAAATTCGCGGTCAATAAACCATCCAGCGATCCGGTATTTCCAACCGGACATTCTGGTCTGTAGCGACACG
>JBGSVG010000187.1:0-6706 GCA_041753095.1 Sphingorhabdus sp.
CGCGACCATCGCCGTCTTGGCCAGGACATGGACCTGTTCCACCTACAGCAGGAAGCGCATGGCAGCGTCTTCTGGCATCCCAATGGCTATCTGATCTGGCGCGAGCTTGAGGCCTATATGCGCCGCGCAATTGACGGCGCCGGCTATAAGGAAGTCAAAACCCCGCAGGTGATGGACGCGCGCCAGTGGGAGCAATCTGGCCATTGGGGCAAATATCGCGAAAATATGTTCGTGATTCCCGACGAGGTGCCGAATGTCGATGACGAAGGCCCCGTGATTTCGGGCGATGCCGACTGGATGGCGTTGAAGCCAATGAACTGCCCGGCGCACGTCCTGATTTTCCGGCAGGGGATCAAATCCTATCGCGACCTGCCGTTGCGCATCTATGAAAATGGCTGCTGCCATCGCAATGAACCGCATGGCGCGTTGCATGGCCTGATGCGGGTGCGCCAGTTCACACAGGACGATGCGCATATATTTTGCCGCGAAGATCAGATTGTCGAAGAGGTGCAAGATTTCTGTGCGCTCGCCGACCGGATCTACAAGGAATTCGGCTTCACCTATTCGATCAAGCTCGCGCTTCGTCCCGAGCAGCGGTTCGGATCGGACGCTGATTGGGACAAGGCCGAGAATGAGCTGCGCGATGCGGTGGTTCGTGCCGGGTTGGCGACAGCGGAATATGGCTGGGAAGAACTGCCCGGCGAAGGCGCTTTCTACGCGCCCAAGCTCGAATGGCATCTGACCGACGCGATTGGCCGTACATGGCAGGTCGGTACGATCCAGTCCGACCGCGTGTTGCCGGAACGGCTTGACGCGAGCTATGTCGGCGAGGATGGCGCCCGCCACCGCCCCGTGATGTTGCACCGCGCAATTTTCGGGTCTTACGAGCGCTTCATCGGCATATTGATCGAACATTATGCCGGACGTTTCCCCGTCTGGCTCGCGCCGGTGCAAGCGGTGGTCGCGACGATTGTGTCGGATGCAGATGCCTATGGTACCCAAGTGACCGAGCGGCTGAAGGCTGCGGGCATCCGAGTGGAGAGCGACTTCCGCAACGAGAAAATCAACTACAAGGTTCGCGAACATAGCGTCGCGAAGGTGCCGCATCTGCTGGTAGTCGGCATGCGTGAGGCCGAGGAAGGCAAGGTCGCGATCCGGTCGCTGGGTTCGGATGGACAGCGGATCATGACGCTGGACGAAGCTATTGCGATGCTCACCGCCGAGGCCACGCCGCCCGATTTGCGGGGTTGATGCTCGATCCAACAGCCACGTTGGCCGGAGTCGATCCGCTATTGATGGCGGGCGCCACCGCAATGACATTTGGCGCGGCCTATATTCGCGGGCTGACCGGATTTGGCATGGCGATCATATTAGTGCCCTTGCTTGGGCTGATCGTAACGCCCGGCGAGGCGGTGGTGCTCGGCATATTCTTGCAAGTGCTGATTGGGCCGGTTGGGCTGAAGATTATCTATGCCGATGCGAACCGTAAGAGCGCACTCACCATTGCTGCGTTTGCGGTGGCAGCGACGCCGCTTGGTATATGGTTGTTAAAGCAAACCACGCCCGACGTCGCGCGTTTGCTGATTGCGGGCATCGCGATTGGCGCATTTTTGCTGGTGTTATTGCCGCAGAAGCCCGGTTTTACCCCTGGCTCCAAAGAAACCGCCGCAACCGGCATCGCCTCGGGCATTCTCACCGGCTTTGCCGCGATGCCCGGCCCGCCGGTCGTGCCTTATTATCTGCGCCAACAAATCGAGCCTGCCACGGCTCGCGCGTCGATGATGCTGGTTTTCTTTGCTACTGCAATTGCAGGAACGATATCATCGTTCGCGCTGGGGCTAGGAAGTTGGCGGCTGGCGTGGCTATCAGTGCTGCTTTTCCCGCCTATGCTGCTCGGCAACTGGCTGGGTGCGAAATCATTTGGCAAGGTGCCTGCATCTTTATGGCGCAGTTTTGTCGCGGCGGTTCTCGGCCTTGCAGGCCTTTCGGCAGTCATACGGCTGCTGAACTGAAAAGTTTAGATCCGTTAACCAAACGCCTTAGGCCGGTGTTTCCCATCGCAGGGTATCCAGTCCCACATGAGGGGCATCATCCTATCCTTGTTACTTGTCGCCGCGCCAGCCGCCGCGTTGAACGAAGGTCTGCAATGCGTTCCTTATGCCCGCGCATTATCGGGTGTCACGATCTTCGGCGATGCGCATACTTGGTGGGGTCAGGCCGAAGGCAAATATGCGCGCGGCAATGCGCCAAAGGTCGGCGCGGTGCTGGCATTTCCGCCGCATGGCAATATGCGACTTGGTCATGTTGCGGCGGTGCGTGACATTGTCGATGACCGGACAATCATCATCAGCCACGCCAACTGGTCCACGATTGGCGGGGTGCGCGGTCATATTGAGGAAGATGTCCGCGCGGTCGATGTGTCGCAAGACAATGACTGGAGCCAAGTTCGCGTCTGGTACACGCCGAACGAGGCGATGGGCGGCACCGCATGGCCCGCGCATGGCTTTATTTACCCCAAGCAGAAGCGCGGCGAAACCGAGGCGCGCAAGGCAGTAGCGCTGTTGCTCAAGGACCGCGTAACGCCGAACGTCCCGACGGCTGCGCCGGTGAGGATGGCGGCGGCGAGCAAGCCTGCGGTGAAAGCCGAATTCGGCCTTTCGGGGGATTTGCTAAAGGACATCGACCGCAAGGCCGCCAGGGAAAGCAAGCCCGCATCCGCTCCGGCCAAGACAGTACGCCTCGCCTCGGTCGAAAAGCTGATCGCAAAATTGCCGAAAACTTAGCGTTTACCGCCCGAACTTCCGCTGAGTTTTCCCATAGCGCATCTTCCGTGTTCCGGGCTGACCTTCGGTTGCTCTTCCCTTCGGCGCGGCGACTTGACTGGAAGGGGGCAAGCCAAGCTCGGTTGCTTCCAGCGAGCGGATTTCATCGCGCAACCTTCCTGCTTCCTCGAACTCTAGGTCCGCTGCGGCGGCGCGCATTTTCTTTTCGAGTTCCTCAATATAGCCGCGCAGATTGTGGCCGACGAGGTTGTTCGCGCCTTCCGCGTCGATATCAACAAGTACCGAATCGCGGCTCGCGGTGTCGGCGACGATGTCGTGGATATTGCGCTTAATTGTCGCCGGCGTGATATTGTGCAGGACATTATATTCGCGCTGCTTCTCGCGGCGGCGGTCGGTTTCGCGCATTGCGCGTTCCATGCTGCCGGTCATCCGATCGGCGTAGAGGATGACTCGGCCATCGACATTGCGCGCGGCGCGGCCGATGGTCTGGATGAGGCTGGTTTCGCTGCGCAAAAAACCTTCCTTGTCGGCGTCCAATATCGCCACCAGTCCGCATTCGGGAATGTCGAGGCCTTCGCGCAAAAGGTTGATGCCAACGAGCACGTCGTAAACCCCGCGCCGCAAATCGCGGATCAGCTCGATACGTTCCAGCGTCTCGACGTCGCTGTGCATGTAGCGTACCTTTAAGCCCGCCTCGTGCATGAACTCGGTCAAATCCTCCGACATCCGTTTGGTCAGCGTAGTGACGAGCGTACGATAGCCGGCCTCAGCGGTCTTGCGGCATTCGTTGATGCAATCCTGCACCTGATCCTCGACAGGTTTTATCTCGACCGGCGGGTCGATCAGGCCGGTGGGGCGAATGACCTGCTCGGCAAAGACGCCGCCGGCCTGCTCCATCTCCCACCCGCCAGGCGTTGCGGACACGCACACCGTCTGCGGCCGCATGATGTCCCATTCGTTGAAGCGTAGCGGTCGGTTGTCGATGCAGCTTGGCAGGCGGAACCCATATTCGGCAAGCGTCAGTTTGCGGCGGTGATCCCCTTTAGCCATGGCGCCAATTTGCGGCACCGTCTGGTGGCTTTCATCGACGAAGAGCAAGGCATTGTCGGGCAGATACTCGAACAGCGTCGGCGGCGGCTCACCGGGCAACCGCCCAGTCAGGAAGCGCGAATAATTCTCGATGCCAGCGCAGCTGCCGGTCGCGGCGATCATCTCGAGATCGAACTGCGTGCGCTGCTCCAGCCGCTGCGCCTCCAGCAATTTGCCCTCGCCGACCAGCTCCTTCAGCCGCTCGGCCAGCTCGAACTTGATGGCCTCGCTCGCCTGCTTCATCGTCGGCCCCGGCGTGACATAGTGAGAGTTGGCATAGACGCGCACCGTGTTCAGCCTTGCGCCCGTCGTCCCGGTCAGCGGATCGAATTCGGCAATCTCCTCGATCTCGTCGCCAAAGAAACTGACGCGCCACGCCATGTCTTCATAATGCGAGGGGAAGATTTCGAGATTATCGCCGCGCACACGGAAATTACCGCGCGTGAACGCAGTGTCATTGCGCTTGTACTGCAACGCAACGAGCTTGCGGATCAGCTCGCGCTGGTCGACGCTTTCGCCCTTTTTCAGGTCGAAGATCATCGCCGAGTAAGTCTCGACCGAACCGATACCGTAAATGCACGACACCGAGGCAACGATGATCACGTCGTCGCGCTCGAGCAACGACCGCGTCGCCGAATGGCGCATCCGGTCGATGGCTTCGTTTACCGAGGATTCCTTCTCGATATAGGTGTCGCTGCGCGGGACATAGGCCTCGGGCTGGTAATAGTCGTAATAAGAAACGAAATATTCGACCGCGTTTTCGGGGAAGAAGCTTTTGAATTCGCCGTAAAGCTGCGCCGCGAGGATCTTGTTGGGCGCGAGGATAAGCGCCGGCCGCTGCAATTCCTCAATGACCTTGGCCATCGTAAAGGTCTTGCCTGACCCGGTAACGCCAAGCAGCACCTGATTCTTCTCGCCCGCCAGTGCGGTGGTGGTCAGCTCGCGGATCGCGGTCGGCTGGTCACCCGCTGGCGAATAATCGGAGACGATCTTGAACGGACGCCCCCCCTCGGCTTTGGGTGGGCGCTCGGGTTTGTGCGGAGTGAAGCTGCCGACGGTATCCGGTTCTTCGAGTCCGCGCCTGATTATAAGCTCTGCCATGTTCGCTATATGTACTTTTTGGACCTTCGGAGCAAGGGGTGGTTCAGGGTGCCTCTATAACCCGCTTGGTCAGCGAATGTGCCGGACCGAAACCGATTAAACCCGCGCCGATGAAAGGCAAAGCGACAACCCAGAGCCGCACGCCGGTAACGCCCATCGGGCTGGCGATGCTGATCGCGGCGGTTGCGGCAAGGCCGGTGCAGACGAATATCAAACCTGCGATCAGCCTCCAATGCGGGACCGGTGTGTCGCGCTTGGGGCCGCTCTTTGCGCGTTCGAAACGCGCAAACAAGACGATGAGCGGAGACAGCGCGGCGATATAAAGCGCAAACCATAAGGGACGCATCAGCCACCATTCGCCGCTGCCGGGCGCGGCATGAAGACCGATGCCGCCGAGCAACCACGCGGCGACCATGACGAAGACAAAGGCCGTCAGGTGCCACAAATAGATGGTCATGATCATGCCATTGACCAGCACCACGGCAGTCCAGATTTTGATATTATCCAGCATCCGCCGTGCAGGCGCTTCGAGCGCCAGCGCAAATCCGGTCTGTGCGATACCAAGCGCCAGCAGCGCCAATGTCGGCGGCATCGAATTGCTTAAGGAAGACCCCGGCACGCCAATCATCGCAATCGGATAGGGGCCCATATAGACCAGCATTTCAAGCGCGATCGCAACTCCTACTGCCCAGACCCATGGATTGCGGATCCGCCCCTGCTGCCACGCATAGCCCAGCTGATGGACGCCGAGCCACACAAACAGGAAGTTGAGGAAGTTGATATAGGGTACGCCGAACTTCAGGCTGGCCACATCGACCAGCACGGCGCCCGCGACAAAGCCCCAGAAGGAGCCAAGCCCGAAACGTCGCCACAAACTCCAGGTCCACGGCACGACCGCAGACACGATCAGATAAACAGCCAAAAACCATACCGGTACCAAGGCCAATTGTGCTGCCATCGACACAATCTTGCGTTCGACACCCATCGCCGTGCCAAAGGCGGCAAACAGCGTCCAGATCAGGAATAATGGCATGACCGGGTTGATCAGGCGCTGCACGCGTCCGCTGAACCAGTCGGCATAATGGCCATTCTTCCTTTGTGTCGCCGCCCATGACACGCCGTTGGAAAAGCCGCCGACGAGGAAGAAAATCGGCATCACCTGAAAGCCCCAGGTCAACCATTGCGTCCACGGGATGATACCGAGCAAATGCCCGCCCTCCACAGCGCCATCCTTCATATACGGCGCGGCGACCAGCCAGTGACCGACGACCACGGCGAGGATCGAAAGCGCGCGCAGGAAGTCGACGTAACGGTTGCGCTCGGGCGGAGCTTGCATCGCCATGTCGCGGGCGCGCGACCAGAGTGTCGGCCGCTCGATGCTCTTGCTGTCCATACCGCTCCACCAGATAGCCCCCTCGAGGCAACTGGATAGCGGAGCATCTGACGTAAACCAAATCTCTTTTGTGTTTCCTTCGGCTGGGCTACAGAAGGCGGAATCAATAAGCCTCTGGAGGGACATGATGCGTAAATTTCTGATATTGGGCGTGGCCGCGCTCGCGATTTCAGCGTGCTCGAACAAGGGCGCCGATGCTGATGGTGATGGCAAGATCACCGATGCCGAGGCGAAAGCGGAAATGTCGGCTGGCGGCGCGATGGCGATGAAGCCTGGTCTTTGGGAAGTGAAGATCGGCTTTGACAAGATCGATGCACCCGGCGTCCCGGCCAATGTCCAG
>JBGSVG010000188.1:0-1618 GCA_041753095.1 Sphingorhabdus sp.
CGAGCTGACCATTATGGAAATTTTGTGGGACCAGGCACCGCTTACCGCGACCGATGTCGCCGCCCGGCTGCCCGATGACCGTGACTGGTCCCTGCCTACAGTGAAGACGTTGCTTTCGCGCTTGCTTGCGAAGGCTGCTGTAGAACACAGCGCCGATGGCCGTCGTTTCCTCTATACGCCGCTGGTCGAGCGCGAGGATTATGTCAGCCACGAATCCAAACGGCTCGTCGACCGGCTTTTTGGGGGTAAATTCATGCCGCTTGTCGCGCATCTCGCAGAGCAGGAGAAGCTTAGCGACGCCGACATTAGCGAGATCGAGAAATTGCTGAGGGAGATGAAGTCATGAGTGGCGAATTCATGGGAGAATGGCTGTTCGACAGCCTGATGGTCACAACATTGTTGATGGGTGCGATATTACTGCTGCGGCGGCCCGTCGCGAAGCTTTTCGGTCCGGGCGTTGCATATGCCTTGTGGCTGATTCCTGCCGCGCGGCTGCTGATGCCGAGTCTCGAGGGAGACGCTGTGCCCGTCGGTCAAACCGGGCACCGGGTCAGCGATACCGTGCGGGAATCAATACTTGCCGGAGTGTCGTCACCGGACACGGTGGTAGATACCGCCAGTAAAAGTGTCGTTGCGGCGGTCGATCTCACTGCGCTCGGTGTCACCCTTTGGCTCGGTGGCGCGGCGCTCTTCTTCATCATCCAGATGATCCGCTACGCCTCGATGCGCGACGATCTGCTCTCCGAAGCCGAGGAAATCGCTTATATTGAAGGCGTAAGCGTCGTTGCCTCCGACCAAGTCGCTGGCCCACTCGCCTTCGGTCTGTTCAAACGCTACATCGCGGTTCCAAAGGATTTCACCAAGACCTATTCGCCCGCGGAACGCGAGCTCGCGATTGCGCATGAAATGGCGCACCACAAATCGGGCGACCTGTTCGCCAACCTTTTGGCCTTCATCATTCTGTGTCTGCAATGGTTCAACCCCGTCGCGTGGATGAGCTGGAACGCGTTCCGCTTCGATCAGGAAGCCGCATGCGATGCCCGCGTGCTGGCAGGCAAAGGGGCGGAGGAACGCGCGATTTACGGGCAGGCGCTGGCGCGGACTGCATTCGACGGTGTGCCCACTTTTGCCACTGCATTGAATTCACCGAAAACGATAATCGAACGATTGAGGAGACTCACCATGAAAGATGCCAGCACGAAACGGCGTATATTTGGCAAACTTGGCGTAATCGCCGCCGCAGCGATAATCCTGCCGTTGACCGCGACGGTTGTGCCTGCCGTGGTTGCGCAAGACGAAGCCGCCGCCGATGGCAAGCCGGAAAACGTCAAGCATAATGTCCGCGTCATCAAGTTGAAGCGCGATGGCAAGACCGTCGATATCGTTGGCCATGATGGTGACGGAAAAGAGGTTACCAAGATCGAACGCGACGGAAAGATATTCATCTTCCGGACCGACAAGAAGCTGTCGCAAGAAGAAGTCGAGAAAATGATCGACGAGGCGCAGATCTCGAGCGAGCAGGCTGATGAGGCTCTGGTTTGGGCCAATGAGGCGCGCAGCGAAGCCGAGGCGGCACGCGGCGAAGCGGAAGCTGCACGCGGCGAGGCCGACGTGGCAC
>JBGSVG010000189.1:0-1589 GCA_041753095.1 Sphingorhabdus sp.
CCTCGACGCTCGGCTGGTTTTCGGCGAGTGGATAATGCTCCGCCATTCCCTGCCATAGGCCTTTGCGTTCGCCCTTTTCGTCATAGTCGTAGAAGCCCGAACCGAAACGGCGGCCCTTGCGGCCGAGCTTCATCACCATCAGCTCCATGAAATCCTCAGTGCCGCTCGGCTGGTATGCGTCGCCCAGTTCCTTCTTGGTCGACTGCATCACGTCATAGCCAAGCTGCAGCGTCGTTTCATCAAGCAACGCCAGCGGCCCAATTGGCATACCGAGCGACTTCGCTGCGTTCTCGATGAGCGCAGGCTTCACGCCCTCGGTCACCAGCTTCATGGCTTCCCCCATATAGGGCGGGAAGACACGGTTGGTGAAAAAGCCGCGGACGTCCTTGACGACAATCGGGGTCTTCTTGATTTTGGCATTATAATCGAACGCCGCCGCCATTGCTCGGTCGCCAGTCAGTTCGCCGGGGATGATTTCGAGCAACGGCATTTTCTCGACAGGCGAGAAGAAATGTAAGCCGACAAACAATTCCGGACGCACCGAGTTTTTGGCGAGGCCGCTGATAGGCAACGTGGACGTATTTGACGCGAACACCACGTCCGGACGAATAACCGCCTCAGCCTTCTGGATCACGTCCGCCTTGACATCGGGGCGCTCGAAAACCGCTTCGATAATTAGGTCGACGTCTTTCAGGTCGTCATAATTATCGGTAGGCGTAATCCGCGCCATAAAGGCTTCGCCGGCCTCCTTGGTCATCTTGCCGCGGCTGACCGCCTTTTCGATGATCTTGCGGCTGTAATCGACCGCCTTGTTGGCATCTTCCAACGAACGGTCAAGCACGACCACATCCATGCCGCCCTTGACGGTAACATGTGTGATGCCCGAACCCATCAGGCCGCCGCCGATGACGCCGACCTTTTTGATGTCGACCGGCGGTTGTTCCTTGGGACGGCCAGCGCCCTTTTCAGCCGCCTGCTTGTTGATGAACAACGTGCGGATCATGTTCTTTGCCTGCGGTCCGGAGAGCAACTTGGTGAAATATTTCGATTCCACGCGCAGCGCGGTATCAAACGGCAAGATTGAGCCTTCATACAAGCATGACAGAATCGCTTTCACCGCGTCGAAATTGCCCTTGCTTTCCTTATGCGCCATCGCGTTGAGACCGACGAACAGCTGCACCGAACGCGGGTCCATCGCGCCTGCGCCGCCGGGGAATTTGAAGTCCTTCTTGTCCCAGGGCGCGGTAACTTTCGGGTTGGCTTTTACCCATGCCTTGGCATTTGCGATCAGGTCATCGGCTGCAACGACTTCATGCAGCAACCCTTGGGCCTTCGCTGTCGTAGGATCGAGCGACTTGCCCTGGATGATCATCATCGCCGCGTTCTGCAGGCCGATCAGGCGCGGAGTACGCTGCGTGCCGCCGCCACCGGGCAGCAAGCCGACCATCACTTCGGGCATGCCAAGCTGGATTTTCGGATTATCGGCAACGACGCGGTAGTGGCACGCCAGCGCCAATTCCAAACCGCCGCCGAGTGCGAGACCGTTCAGCGCACAAGCAACAGGCTTCGCCGAAGCCTTGCCGCTGCTC
>JBGSVG010000190.1:0-7572 GCA_041753095.1 Sphingorhabdus sp.
GATGACATGCCGCCCAGCCTGTTCCAATCCAAGCGCCACATTTTCCCAGACCTTGCGCGTCTGGCCAAAACCGTGGAGCAGTATGATCGAGGGATCGTCGGCACTGCCGATATCGTCCGCTTCCAGCCTGACGCCAGCAAAGCCCTTGAATTGGCGTACATATCTCATCACAATACGGCTTCACCCACAATCTGTCCAGCGGTGTCATATTCGACGTAACCGCTGATGCTGTCAATGCTCAAGAGGCACGGTCCATCGATATGACCGCCATCGTAATCCGGGAAATGCACACCAGCTTGCCCGCTTCATCTTCAATCCGGATCGACCAGATCTGCGTCGTCCGACCAATCGATTCAGACGTCGCCGTAGCGTAGACAAAGCCGTCCATCACCGGCCGCACATGGTTGGCGTTAATCTCCATGCCGACGGTAGCAAAATTGCTGTGGTCAATGGTCATCGCGGCGGCCACCGAACCAACGGTCTCCGCGAGCGCCACCGAAGCGCCACCGTGCAAGCGGCCATAAGGCTGTTTGCTACGCTCGGTGACAGGCATGCGTGCCTTCAGCCAATTGTCGCCAAATTCTATGAACTCAATACCGAGATTGCCGGGCATGCAATTCGCACCATTTGCGGTGATGGACGTGAGATCGATTTTTTCGTGGAACCAAATAGACATGCCCATTCTCTTGCGCGAAGCGGGCATGTCTGTCCAGAGTCAGTTCGGGGTTAGGCCAAGCGCTGCCTTGATGTCGGCCCAGCTCACAAGCTTGAAGTTCTGGGTCGAAGGCAGGTTGTCGCCGTCCTGCGCCACGAACAGCCCGCCCGGAAATTGCGGACCGAAATCGCCAAGCATCAGTTCGATACCATCGGTTTCCTGCACACCGTCAACTATATCGTCGCCGATACGGAACCGCCCAACAAAGCTTGCCTCAGGCAGTTTATAGACCGCATAGGCATTGTCGCCCTGGCTCGACACGATGACATGTCCGCCGTCGGCGCCTGAAGGTGCCAACGCCACGCCTTCGGCGTCCATGACGATTTCCTTGCCATCAGCTTTTGCCAGCGCGGTAGCGGTGACGGGGCCATCGGGCGCAGCGTCAAATTTCCACAGGCCGACATCTTCTTCGGCGACGTATAATGTGCCGGTACGGTCATCGACGACGCAGCCTTCGGACTGCGTGCCAAGCTTCATGCTGCGGACGACTTGGCCCGTTGGGGTGGCACCGGTGGTGTCGATTGCGACCTGATCGATCCGCCCGTCTTTCATCACGACAAAACCGAATAGCGCCTTGTCCGATGCGCGCTGCCAAAGGCACATTCCATAAGCTTCGCCGGGGCCGACGGCGATTAAACCCAGCGGGAGCAACCGCTTGGCATCAGTGTCGAGCCGGAACATCGCCATCTTGGCGTTAAGCAAATCCTGCCTATCGCTGGCCGCGACGATTACGCCAACGCTACCCCCGACATCGCGCAAATCGACATTGTTCAGGCGGGGCGACGGCTCAGAATGCAGCTTGTTGCCTGCCAGATCATAGACATGGATCGACGATTTCTTGTCAGTCGCGACGATCAGGCTTGCCGCCGGATTGGCCGCGTTCCGCCAGATAGCGGGATCGTCAGCCGCGTCATCAAGCGTGCCGACTGGCGCGGTCTCGACCTTGGCAGTTGCCGACGCAGTGGGAAGCGGACTCATAACCGGCTGCGGCGTCGCGCAACCGGTGATGAGCAATGGCAATAACCATAGGGTTGAACGCATCAGAACGTGAACCGGATTCCGCCATTGTAGCGACGTCCAAACTGCTCCCATTCAATCGTATACTGGCCATTGCGAACGGTCGGGATGCCGCTCGCGTTCAGCAGGTTCGACGGATCGGAATAACGGCGACCCGGATTGTTGAGCAGGTTCGATGCATCGAAATAGATTTCAAAACCATCGAACACTTCATAACGCGCCGAGAAATCGAGTTCGTCATCGTCGGCCCAATAGGTGTCGCCGGCATCTGCCAAATCGTCGGCAAAGCCATCGGCCCATGTCGTACGGTTCTGATATTGCAGGCGCAGTGAAAGGCCGTATTTTTCGTAATAGGCGCCGACATTGTAGACGACTTGCGAGGTGCCTGGCAGCGGCACCCGGCGTTCAGGCGATGTAATGGCCCCCGCTGCATTCAGTATCGCAGGCTTTCTTACTTCACTGTCATTATAGGTCGCATTAGCCGTCAAACCGAAACCGCCCATCCAGTCTGGCAGACCAAGGTCGGCTGTATAAGGTTCAAGCTGGAATTGTGCTGCTGCTTCGAAACCGTATATGCGACCCGAGCCACCGTTGGTAATCCCGCTAAACGCATAGCCCGAACGGTCAATACCATTGGTATCAAGCGCATTCGACCCAAAAGTCCGGCGCGAGGTGTACAATACATCCTCGACGCGCTTGTAGAACGCGCCGATCATGAAATAGCCCTGAGGCTGTACATAATATTCATAATAGGCATCGACGCCATATGCCCGCTCGGGCTTTACCGCCGGGTTACCGCCAGAGATCGACTGGTTAGCGTCGTTGACCACGACATTGGGTCGCAACTGGTCATAATCGGCACGCGCCGCGCCGCTGGTGAAGCCAACGCGCAGTTTCTGGTCATCCTGAACATCGAAGTTCATGTGCAAGCTTGGAAACGCCATCGTGGTGCTGCTCGATGCCTCGATTTCGCCGGTAACGCCCGGAATGGTCGCAAGCGAACGGCCGCGGTTGGTGACTTTTTCGACGCGAACCCCACCAACGACGCTGCCCCAATCGAACTTGCTATTGGCCATCAGGTAACCTGCAAGTACCCGCTCGCGGACATTATAATGGTTGGCGGACACAGGGGTGAAGCCTCGCACCGTTTTGGCCCGTTCGAGATAATCGCGCATCGCGTCGAGGTCGAAATAGCGGAAGGTGTAGCCAAGAGGAATTTCACCCCTGAACGGTACGTCGAGTGAAAATGGCAAATAGGTCGTTCCCAAACCGGCAGCGGTAAATTGCGCCGCCGAGTTCAGCAGCAGCTCCTCTTCGCGGTTGATCTTGGTGCGCTGGTCATATTGGACGCCTGCACGGATCGTCGTTTCGCCGCCGAACAATGTCGTGTTGTGCGATAGCTCACCTTTGAATGTATAGGCTGTCGTTGGATCAACCGCGTCGAGCGAACGGAAGGATGATAGCGGCTTGGTGAAGGTATCGATTGCCGAAACTGGTGTGCCAGCCTGGAACCGAGTCGGCCCGCTTCGCTGGTTTGTTGTGAACAGTTGTACGCGGGCAAGATTGTTGTTGGTGAAGTCATAAGCAACGGTCGGACGCAGAGTCCGCGTCGAAGGGCTGTCCCAACGGGTTTCGCCGACAACCGAGCGGTCATCAATCGACTTGGTATAATTGGCCGCCCATTTGAGGCCCCAGCTTTCACCGAATTGATGCTTGCCTTCGATCGTGTTCGTAAACACGGACTGGCGGAATGCGCGAAGTGTCGAACGCTGGTTAATGTCGACGCCATAGACAGTGCCCGCAAACGGGTTGTTGATGCAGGCATCGGCGTAAGCAGTGGTGGTCGGCGTAGAGGTTCCGCCCGTGCACGCAGCGGTGTTGGCCACCAGGTCGCCCTGACGGTCATCGAGGTCGAAGATGTAATTGTCGCGCGCCTCATCATCGGTGAAGATGGTATAGAGCGAACGGACCGAAATAGTGTTGTCGGCATCGGGGCGGAAATCGACACGGCCGGAGATCGAATAGTTTTTGCGGGTCAAACGGTACAGCTTGTTCTCGGTTTCACGTGCCCAGAAGCGGTTGGCAAAACCGGGGCGGCGGTCCCCGGAAACCTGCTCCCAGTCGATTTCATAGTTATCAGTGAGCATGTTGCGCTCGTAATAGCTGCCTGAGATCAACACACCGATTTCGCCGATGCGCGTATCAAAATGGTTGGATAATGTCAGCGAGCCTTCATATTCGCCGCGCTTGCCAAGCTCGGTCTGGCCTGCACCCAATTTGCCCGATATGCGGAAACCATTATAATCCAGGCCCGAGCGAGTAATGATGTTGACGTTGCCCGAAATGGTTTCGCCCGGCATGTCGGGGGTCACCGCCTTCGAAACTACGATCTGCGCAGCTAGAGCCGATGGAATAGAGTCAAAACGCGCGTCGCGGCCTTCGGGGCTGACGACATTGATGCCGTCGAACGATAATGTGGTCCAGTAATTGGGAGCACCACGCAAGCTGATGTAGCGCGCCTGACCTTGGTCACGCTCGACCGCAACGCCGGGAAGGCGTCCGGTGGCCTGCGCGATATTCTGGTCCGGCAATCGGCCGACCGAGTCCGAAGCGACCACCGTCACCAGCGAGTCCGAATTTTTCTGGACCTGAAGCGCCGCGGCTTCCGATTCTGCAATCGGGCGTGAACCGGTCACCACGATGGCGTCTTCTTCGGCCAGCGCTTCCTCGGCCGGAGCCGTCTGCGCAAATGCCAGATTGGGCACAAACGCGAGCATCGCTGCGCTTCCCAGCATGGATGTCTTGAAAAATACCGATGAACGTGCCGAACGCTGAATCATATGCCTTGCCCCCTGAATGGCGTTTATTGTTGCGCGCCCATTAGGCAGGGGTTGTTACTCGCCCGCTTATCGTCGATGACAAATTGGCGACATTGATGTTACAGTTTGCGCATCTGTTTGCCGTAAAAGCGCAATGTTTTCATGGCACCGCGCATCAACTGTCGAGGAAGGAAGATTTTAGTGAAGCCCGTGCCCGGTACCAACAGGTTGCAAACCAGAAAAACACCCGCCGACGCACGCTATTTCAACCGCGAACTGTCCTGGCTCAAATTCAACGAGCGCGTGTTGGAAGAGGCCGCAAATCCAGCGCATCCATTGCTCGAACGGCTTCGTTTCCTGTCGATTTCAGGCACCAATCTCGACGAGTTTTTCATGGTGCGCGTTGCCGGCCTGCGCGGACAGCAACAGCGCAAGATCGAGGAACTGTCGATTGACGGCCGCACCCCGTCTGAACAGCTCGCCGCGACCGTGGCGGCTGCGGATGCATTGATGGCGCAGCAACAAAAGCTGTGGAAAAGACTGTTGAAAGAACTCGCGGCCGAGGGGATCAAGGTCGTCGAACCCGCCGCCATCGGCAAAACCCACGAGGCCGAGGTCGAGCGCTACTTCCGCGAGCAGGTGCTGCCCGTCCTGACACCGCAGGCGCTTGACCCTGCCCACCCATTTCCGTTCATTCCGAACCAGGGCATCAGCCTGATTTTCGACATGCGCCGCAAGGATGATGGCGAGGTCGTACGCCAGTTGGTGATGATCCCGTCGTCGCTGCGCCGGTTCATTCGACTGCCCGGCAATGGTACGCGCTTCATCACCATTGAAGACCTGATCAAGCATTTCGTCGGGCAGATGTTTCCCGATTATCTTCTCATCGCGGCAGGTGCGTTCCGCGTCATCCGCGACAGTGATATCGAAGTCGAGGAAGAGGCCGAGGACCTCGTGCGTTATTTCCGCAGCGCAATCAAACGGCGGCGGCGCGGCAAGATTATTCGGTTGAAACTGGAAAAAGGTCTACCTTTCGAACTGTCCACGCTTATCCGCACCGAGCTTGGCGCAGGATCATCGCTCGTTGCAGAAACTGTCGGCTTTCTGGGCATCGGCGATTTGGCGCAACTGGTCGAGGAAGACCGGCCTGCGCTCAAATTCCCACCCTACTCGCCCCGCTTTCCCGAACGAATTTTGGAGCATGACGGCGACTGCTTTGCCGCCATTCGGCAAAAAGACATCGTCATCCACCACCCGTATGAAAGCTTCGACGTTGTGCTTGCCTTCCTGCAACAGGCGGCGCTTGATCCCGATGTCGTAGCTATCAAGCAGACGCTGTATCGCGCAGGCAAACAGTCCGCCGTCATCCGCGCTTTGTGTGAAGCGGCTGAAATGGGCAAATCAGTAACCGCGATTGTCGAGCTGAAGGCGCGGTTTGACGAAGAGCAGAATCTGCACTGGGCTTCGCAGCTGGAAAATTCCGGCGTTCAGGTCGTTTACGGCTTTGTCGACATGAAAACCCATGCCAAAATATCGTTGGTGGTCCGCCGCGAGGCCGATGGATTCCGGACCTATTGCCACCTCGGCACCGGCAATTATCACCCGATTACCGCCAAGGTGTATACCGACATCAGCTTTTTCACTGCCGACCCGCGCGTCGGCCATGATGCAGGGCAAATTTTCAACTATATCACCGGGTATATTCCACCGAGCGACCTGCAATTGCTGACGATGAGCCCTCTGGGATTGCGCGAAAAAATCCTGTCGCTGATTGATCAAGAAATCGCCAATGTCGCCGCGGGCAAACCCGGCGCGGTATGGGCCAAGCTCAATTCGCTGGTCGATAAACCGGTGATCGACAAGCTTTATGAAGCCAGCGAGGCCGGGGTAGAAATCGACCTCGTGGTGCGCGGAATTTGCTGCCTGCGGCCTGGTGTCAAGGGTATGTCGTCGCGTATTCGTGTCAAATCGGTGGTTGGCCGCTTCCTTGAGCACAGCCGCATTTGGGCAATGGGCAATGGCGCGGACCTGCCCAACCCCAATGCGCGCGTATTCATCTCGTCCGCTGACTGGATGTCGCGCAATTTCGACCGTCGCGTCGAATATATGCTGCCCATCGAAAACCCGACAGTGCACGACCAGATCCTCGATCAGGTTATGGTTGCAAACCTGCTCGACAATCAGCAAAGCTGGATGCTTCGGTCCGACGGCCGGTATGAGAGGGTAAAAGCTGGCGACATGCCATTCAATTTGCACCATTATTTCATGACCAACGCCTCGCTTTCAGGGCGCGGCGGCGCATTGGCCGATGACAAAAAAGTGCCTACGCTGAATTTAGTCCGGCGGAGATGAAATCAATCCGTCAGGCCGTTATCGACATCGGCTCCAATACCGTTCGCCTCGTCGTTTACGCAGGTCTGCCGCGTGCGCCGATGCCTATTTATAACGAGAAAAGCCGGGTCGCGCTGGGTGCCTGCCTCGCGGGCGACGGTGTGATCAGTCCTGCAACGATGAAAAAGGCACTGGCCGCATTGGCGCGGTTTGAAACGCTGGCGCGGTCGATGAAGGTCGATACTCTGCGCGTGGTCGCAACCGCCGCGACGCGCGAGGCGAAGAACGGACATAGGCTCGTCGAAGGCGCTGCCGCTTTGGGTATCCGCGTCGACGTGCTCGATGGCGAAACCGAAGCGACCGCTGCGGGCCTCGGCGTGCTCAGCGATAACCCGCACGCCAATGGCTATGTCGGCGATTTGGGGGGCGGCAGTCTCGAGTTGATCCGTATTGCCGATGGCAAGCTTGGCGAACGCGTTTCACTGCCCTTGGGGACATTGCGGCACGCCGTGCTGAAAAGCAAATCGACCAAACAAGTCACCCAGATGGTCCGCGACGACATCAAGGTCCTGAAAGGCGAAGACGGCTTTCCTATCGAGAGCGGCCTGCCATTTTACATGATCGGTGGTTCGTGGCGCACCTTTGCGCGGCTGCACATGCACGACGTCGGCTATCCGCTGACCATCTTGT
>JBGSVG010000191.1:0-2273 GCA_041753095.1 Sphingorhabdus sp.
AGCCGCTAAAGGCGACGAGCCGAAGCGTCAATCTATTAAAATGACAAAGTTGCGACTATCAACAGATCTTTCGTCACCAGAAAGACCATTCATGATTCGTGATACCATAAAGGCCGCCCAAATCTCCGCGATGAAGGCAGGGGAAAAAGACCGTCTGGCCGCAATCCGCCTAATTCTCGCCAAGGTCAAAGACCGCGATATCGAGCTGCGTACCGCGTCGCAATTGCCCGACGACGACGCGATGGTGGTCGAGGTCATGCAGAAAATGATCAAGCAGCGCCGCGAATCGATTGCGTTATATGAACAAGGCGGGCGCGCCGAACTGGCGGCGGTTGAGGCGGCGGAGTTGGTGATTATCGAGGAGTTTTTGCCTGCGCAGATGAGTGAGGCGGAAACAAGCGCGGCGATTGAGGGCATCAAGGCGGAGTTGGGCGCGGAGAGTTTGAAAGATATGGGCCGGGTTATGGCGACCCTGAAAGAACGCCACGGGCCTCAGTTGGATATGAGCAAGGCGAGTGGGCTTGTGAAGGCGGCGCTCGGTTAGGCTGGGGGGTTTGCGTATGGCTGATGGGTGTCTCGACTGGGCTCGACACGAACGGGACTGGAGGGCTGCCCACCCCGAACCCATCCCACGAGCGGGAGGGGAATAACTAAGCATGGCGCTCACCCCGCAATGGCTGGATGAATTACGCTCGCGGATCACGCTTTCGGCGCTGATCGGTCGTACGGTAAAGGTCACCAAAGCGGGGCGCGAGTTTAAGGCCTGTTGTCCCTTCCATAACGAAAAGACGCCCAGCTTCACGATCAACGACGAAAAGGGTTTCTATCACTGTTTCGGCTGTTCGGCCCACGGCGACGCGATAAGATGGATGACTGACCAGCGCGGGCTGTCATTCATGGATGCCATCAAGGAACTCGCCGCCGAAGCAGGGATGGACGTCCCTGCCCCCGACCCACAGGCGGCGCAACGTGCTGAAAAAGCCAACAATCTCTATGACGTCATGACGGCGGCGCAGGACTGGTTTGTTGCGCAATTGCAGGGGGTTGATGGCGCGGGTGCGCGGGCATATCTGGAAAAGCGCGGGCTTTCAGCGAAGACCGTCAAGGAATTTGGCTTCGGCTTTGCGCCGGATAACCGCACGGCGCTCAAAACCGCACTCAAGCAATTTGGCGACCCTATGCTGGTTGAAGCAGGACTTCTGATCGCGGTCGATGACAAGGCACCTTATGACCGCTTCCGTGGCCGCCTGATGATCCCGATCCGTGATCCACGCGGCCGCGTGATTGCCTTTGGTGGCCGGATTTTGGGCGATGGCGAACCGAAATATCTCAATTCGCCCGACACGCCTTTGTTCGACAAGGGCCGCACGCTCTACAATCTCGACAAATGCTCGCCTGCTTCGCGGCAAACGGGGCGCGTTATTGTTGTTGAGGGCTATATGGATGTCATCGCCATCGCGCAGGCGGGCTTTGCCGACGCGGTCGCGCCACTGGGAACCGCGCTGACCGAGCAGCAAATCCAGATGCTGTGGCGGATGACCGAGAAGCCGCTGCTCTGTTTTGATGGTGACGCTGCAGGGCAAAAGGCTGCCTTGCGGGCAGCGTTGCGCGCGCTGCCGTTGTTGAAGCCGGGGCACAGCCTGCAATTTGTGACATTGCCCGAGGGGCAAGACCCCGACGATTTGGTCAAGAAGTCTGGGCCGAAGGCGTTGGCGGCTTTGCTGGAGGCCTCTGAGCCGCTCGTAGAACGCCTGTGGCGCTCCGAAGTCGCTGCTGGGCCACTTGATACTCCGGAAGACCGTGCGGGCCTGAAACAGCGTCTGGGTGCGCATATGGCGAATATCGCCGACGCCGAAATCCGCCGTCATTACGCAGATGCATTTCGCGAGCGCTTCGATACCCTGTTCGCCGCCAAGCCTCGCGCGCCATTTGTCCCGGGAGTTAAGGGCCCAAAGCGCGACTGGCGCAAACCCCAAATTCTGCCTCCGGGTGCCGAAACGAAGAGCTTCAATGCTAAAAGCTCCGACTTCTTGGTCCAGGGTGTGTTAGGGGCGTTATTACGGAATCCGGCGCTGATCCAGCGACATCATGAAGTGCTCAGCGACTTCGTTCCGACGGACGCGAATCACGCCAATTTGCTTGGCGCAATGCTAGATGCAAGTTTTGCCAAAGAATCGCTTGATACTGACGCCCTTCTTACCATATTGGACGAGAAGTTGTATAATGTCGCCACGACGCTCCTCCACAGTAACGGCAAGGTTTTTGCCTTCAAT
>JBGSVG010000192.1:0-2991 GCA_041753095.1 Sphingorhabdus sp.
CGTGGCTTAACTAAGCGTGATAAAATATTGATCTTTAACGGTTGCTATCATGGTGCTGTTGACGATGTGTTTGTCGATCTGCGCGACGGTGTGGCGGTCAACCGGCCAAGCCTGATCGGGCAGGTGCAGGATTTGTTGCCGACCACCGTGGCTATCGAATTTAACGATGTCGACGCACTTGAGGCAGCTTTGCGGGAGGGCGACATCGCGTGCGTTCTGGCCGAGCCGGTGATGACCAATATCGGCATGGTTTGCGACGCGCCGGGCTATTTGGAAACTCTGCGGCGGCTGTGTAGCGAAACGGGCACCTTGCTGGTGTTCGATGAAACGCACACGATTTCGTCGGGCTATGGCGGGCATAGCAACACGCATGGTCCGAAACCCGATATCATGGTGATCGGAAAATCAATCGGTGGCGGTGTTCCTTGCGCGGTTTATGGCTTTACCGCCGAGGTCGCAGCGAAAATGGAGGCGCTCAATCGTTCGCGGCAGCCCGGGCATAGCGGGATTGGCACAACCTTGTCGGCCAATGCGTTGGCGATCACCGCCATGCACGCGATGTTAGGGCAGGTGGTTACGCGCGATTCTTATGCGCATTTGCTAATAATGGCAGATAGGCTTGTGGCAGGTCTCAACGCCATTATCGCGGGCTACAACCTAGACTGGCATGTCAGCCATGTCGGTGCCCGGGTTGAGTTTGTCTGCTCAGCCAACCCACCCGGCAACGGCAGTGAAGCCCGTAAGGCGATGGATCATGAGCTGGAAAACGCAATTCACATCTACCTCACAAATCGCGGCGTTTTGCTCGCGCCGTTCCACAATATGATGCTTCTCAGCCCAGTCACGCAACCCGAACAGGTGGTTCGGCTCTTGCAGGAAATGGGCAACTGTGTAGCAGAGCTTTCGGAGGTAAAAGCATGATCAAGCGGGCAGTATCATCGTTGAAAATCGCTGGACGGAGCGAGGCTGAGGCGTTTTTCGCCGCCAACCCGGACATCGATTCCGTAGAGATGATTTACACTGACATGGGCGGCGTGCCGCGTGGAAAGCGCCTTCGTCAGCATGAGGTGTTATCGGTTTATGAAATCGGGCGGTTCTTTCCAGGCTCGATTGCGGTGGTCGACATCACGGGGCAAGATACCGTTGAAACCGGCCTTGTCTGGGAAGATGGTGATGCCGACCGCTCCATGAAGCCGATTCCAGGAACACTCGTCAAAACACCATGGGCGGGCGACAACGCCGCGCAATTCATGGTCGATTTTTACGAGCTCGACGGCCAGCCGCACGATCTCGATCCGCGCCATGTGTTGGGTCTCGTCGTTGACCGTTTTGTCGAGATGGGTTTGACGCCTGCATTGGCGGTTGAACTCGAGTTTTACCTGCTTGACCCAAAGCGGGCGCGCGACGGCTCAATCCGTCCGGCGCGGCCCGAATATAGCGGCTCCGCGCCGCAAATGGTCGAAGTCTACGGCCTGCGCGAGCTTGACGATTTCCGGCCCTTTTTCGCTGAGCTGTATGAGGCGTGTGACATTCAGGGATTGCCGCTTGAATCGGCCATCTCCGAATTCGCCCCCGGGCAGTGCGAACTCACCTTGCGGTACAAGCCAGACGTGTTGCGCGCAGTCGACGATGCCATCATGTACAAACGCGTGGTCAAGGCTGTGGCGCAGGCGCACGGGCTGGAGGCGACTTTCATGGCCAAACCGTTTGCCGAGCAGGCGGGCAGCGGCATGCATATCCATGTTTCGATGAACGATGTAGACGGCAACAACCTGTTTGCGGCGGACGATCCCGAGGGTACGCCGATGCTTCGTCACGCAATAGGCGGCATGATTGCCTCGGTCGGCGATTGCTTTGCCTTGTTTGCACCGCATGCCAACAGCTATCGCCGGTTTAAAGCCAACAGCTACGCGCCGGTTGCACCGACTTGGGGTGTCAACAACCGCACTGTCAGCTTCCGCATTCCTGCTGGGCCGCCATCCAGCCGTCATGTCGAGCACCGCGCCTGCGGGGCGGATGCCAATCCCTATCTGGCGGTCGCTGGCGTTTTGGCTGGTATCCACCACGGCATCGTGAACGCGGTCGATCCCGGTAAGGCCGTGGTCGGCAATGGCTATGACCGCGACAGTGCGGGCGACGACAAGCCTCCCAGCAACTGGTTTGCAGCCGTCGATCGGTTTCACGCGTCAAAGCTGATGCGCGAATATCTCGGCGAGCGATTTGTCGATATGTTTACGATCGTCAAGCGCGTCGAGCAGGACCGCTATTTCGGGCAGGTCCCGTCAATCGACTATGACTGGTATTTGCGGAACGCCTAAGGTTGGGCTGGGAAACGAGCCAGAATGTTCTGCATGACGGCAAGGTTCAAAAGATGATCAAACTCACAACCGACCATTGTGCCGTCGTTCCAGACTATTTTTGCTTGAAGTGCAGAAAGACCGGGCAGTGTGAGCCATACACGTGTTCCTGTGGCCATTCCGGTTAACGCCTCACACGCCACGCCGGAAAGCGACAGATCGCGGACGATTACCGCGAAACCGGGCGAGCCCGAGGGACGCATCGAGGCGGGAATTTTGAGCCGTATCCGCGGCGCACTGCGATCTTCCTGCGCGGCGTCTTCGTAGCGGAGATAGCGCTGGCCTTGTGATTGCGAGATGGTCATCTTTGCATGCCCTACTTTGAATGGTCCGCGTTATTACATCAAGGTGAACCGTCCGTTCGTGAATAAGGTAAACCCAATTTTACCATGAACGGCGTCGGCATCGCTTGCATTTTTATCCACGCCTCGCCATATGCGCCCCGGGAGTCGGATGGACGTGGCACTCGCCAACCTGGTCAGATCCTGACGGAAGCAGCCACAACGAATTCGCTACGGGTCATTCGGCTCCTATTTCATATATATCGCTAGACTAAGGCTTCGACTTTCGTAAGGCAGCGTCCTAACATGATGTCGATGCCCGATTCCAATAAACCAGACTTCGTCGAACGCGA
>JBGSVG010000193.1:0-13505 GCA_041753095.1 Sphingorhabdus sp.
CGAAGAACCAGCAACTGGCTTCGAACGCTTGACGAGGTCGTCGACAACAGCAGTTACAGCCAGGTCGATACCGCGCTTCAGGTCCATCGGGTTCATGCCAGCGGCAACCGACTTCATGCCTTCGCGAACGATGGCTTGAGCGAGAACGGTCGCAGTGGTGGTGCCGTCGCCGGCAATGTCATTGGTCTTCGAAGCAACTTCGCGGACCATCTGAGCGCCCATATTCTCGAACTTGTCTTTCAGTTCGATTTCCTTGGCGACGGTAACGCCGTCCTTGGTGATGCGCGGAGCGCCATAGCTTTTGTCGATGACAACATTGCGGCCCTTTGGACCCAAGGTTACCTTCACCGCGTCGGCGAGGATGTCTACGCCGCGCAGGATGCGTTCACGCGCATCGCGGCCGAATTTCACGTCTTTAGCAGCCATGATATTTTTCCTTATTTAAAAATAATGGGGAGAAGAATTACGAGACGATTCCGAGCCCGTTAGCGTTAGCTAACAATCCCAAGGATATCCGATTCCTTCATGATCAGCAGGTCTTCACCGTCGATCTTGACTTCGGTGCCCGACCATTTGCCGAACAGGATCTTGTCGCCAGCCTTGACGTCGAGCGGGGTCACGGTGCCGTCTTCGGCGCGCGAACCGGTGCCAACGGAGACGACTTCGCCTTCCTGCGGTTTTTCCTGAGCTGTATCGGGGATGATGATCCCGCCAGCGGTCTTTGCTTCTGCCTCTACCCGGCGAACGAGTACGCGGTCATGCAACGGACGAAATGCCATATGTTGAACCTTCCTTTTGTTGTTTCGCCATCCCGCCCCTTCCGTACGAAGACGAAGAACGGCAATGAATACACGTTAGCACTCATTTAGGGCGAGTGCTAACGGAGCCCAGATAGGGAGTTTTTGTGACGGGTCAAG
Organism: Sphingorhabdus sp.; assembly: GCA_041753095.1. Classification (GTDB taxonomy): domain Bacteria; phylum Pseudomonadota; class Alphaproteobacteria; order Sphingomonadales; family Sphingomonadaceae; genus Sphingorhabdus_B. The sequence continues at coordinate 918 of JBGSVG010000193.1, forward strand.
GACAGCGGCAGAGTTTTTTGTTTGTCTGCTTTGATTGAGGTTGCCCGAATGAGTACGCGGCACGGAGCGGACGGTTAAGAAGCGGAAAAATCGAAATGTACGATAAACTGCGTGACGGCGAAGTCAAAGATCACTTCGTGACGTAATCTTTACCACAAGGCCTCTTTCAAGCCAGTCATAATCGATTGTTCCGCCGAGTTCGGTCGTGAGCAATTTGACAATCAGGTCGCTGCCGAACCCCTTTAATTCGGGAGTTCCGACGATTGCAGGTCCACCGGTTTCCGCCCAGACCAGTGTCAACCGGCCGTCATCGACCTGACCTGATATATCCAGCGAACCTTCGCCGCTCGACAAGGCACCATGCTTTGCCGAATTCGTTGCCAGTTCATGCATCACCATGGCGAATGCGTTTGCGCTCCGTTCGCCGATACCCATTCTGGGCACGGCAACGCGGATCCGGCCGCTGAACGCGCCGCAATCATCATAAGGCGCAAGCAACACCGATATGACATCCCCGAGCAAGGCGGCATCTCCCTGAGTGCCAGGCAGTGGCCTGACTAGGTCGTGAGCCCGTCCCAAGGCAGTCAACCGGCGCATTAGGTTGGTCGTCATATCTTCGACCGTCGCCGATGACCGCGACGTGACCGCCGTCAGGCTGCTGGCGATCGCTAGCAGATTCTTTACACGGTGACCCATTTCGCCGGCGAGCAACTCACTGCTCTCTTCCGCCTGTTTGCGACCGGTAAGGTCGAGGAAAATTCCGAACATCACGCCCTCAACCATGCCTTCGTCAGCGCCTTGCCCACGCGCGGAAATCCACCGGACATGATCTTCGACGATAATCCTAAAGTCGATCTCGTAATTCCCCGACATCGAGCGGGTTCCGATGAAGGCCGCGCGGACGCGGTCTCTGTCGGCAGGGTGGATATGGGCGGACAATTGCTCGAATTCGATCTGGTCTGCCCAGGTAACGCCCCAAAGTTCGAAGCCACGAGGGTCCATTCGGAAAGAGTCATCATCAACGTTCCATGCCCACAAAGCGACGGAAGCCGCGTCGATTGCCAGACGCAAATGCCGCGCGCTCCAGGTGGTAGGGACGTCTTGTATATCCGACATGCTAATCCCTCCCACCGCCATGAGCGGCTGTGATTGGTTGCTTTGTTCGCTATCGATGTCGCCGTCAAGCCTGCGGCACTTGCTTGGCCGATTTGCGGCGGAGCGTTTCGCTGATGTGAGCCAGGAACTGAGCGGACCGGCATGATTTTCCAAGCGGGCAAACAATTTTACGCGCACTGTAACCTGCCGTGCAACCACCGCGAACCAGCAGCAGGACCGCAACTTTACCGGTCCAGCCCCCCAACAGGCCAACGGGCCTGACCTTATCTGGAGAAGATTGATGAGCAATATGATGTTGAAACTCGCTGGCGCCGCTGCCGCGCTTTCCGCCGCAGCCACACTGGCCGCCGCACCTGCTGCCGCCGCCGAAGGCAAAGAGCGTTGCTACGGCGTTTCGCTGAAGGCCAAGAATGATTGCGCGGCTGGCCCGGGCACAAGCTGTGCTGGTACCTCGACCGTCGATTATCAGGGCAATGCCTGGAAATATGTCAAGGCCGGTACGTGCGAAAAAATGGGCGGATCGCTTGCCGAAAAGAAGGGCAATGCCAAGCCTGTTCCGATGAAGGGCTAAGCCTGTTAAGATTTGCGGATGGACATGACGCCCGACCTTTTGCAGCGCAGCCGCCCGACCGCTCTCCCTCCCTCGGTCGGGATTGGTTTGAAGCCGCAACATTATGAGGCGTTGCTCGACCCCGATAGCCCTTCGGGTAAACCGGCATGGGTCGAGGTTCATCCGCAGAACTATTTCGGAGATGGCGGTCCGCCGCACCGCTGGTTGACCGCCATCGCCGAACATTATCCGCTGAGTTTCCATTCGGTGGGACTGTCGCTCGGGTCTGCCGACGGGTTGAATGGGCATGATCTGGATCCGCTTGCGATCCTTTGCGAGCGATATCAGCCTGCATCTGTTTCCGACCATCTCAGCTTTTCCGGCAACGCGCACAACCGTTTTGCTGACCTGTTGCCCGTTCCTTATACCAAGGCATCGCTCGATCATTTCGCAGGCGAAATCGGCAAGGTTCAGGACCGCCTTAAACACATCATCCTTGTCGAAAACCCCTCCCGCTATCTCGCCTATCAAGGCGATGACATGAGCGAGGTCGAGTTTATCGAGCGCCTTATTGGCAAAAGCGGCTGCGGCCTGCTGTTCGACATCAACAATGTCGAAGTATCGGCAACCAATCTTGGCTTTTCGGCGCAAGCTTATGTAGATGCCATCGATCCCGACTGGGTCGGCGAAATCCATCTCGCGGGACATGCGGTCGAACATCATGACAGCGGGCCGCTGCTCATCGACGATCACGGCAGCCATGTCACTGATGCAACATGGTGCCTCTACCGCCGTTTCATCGGCCGCGCGGGTGCCAAGCCGACGCTGATCGAATGGGACACTGATGTGCCCGATTATGCGGTATTGATGGCGGAGGTGGGCATGGCGGAACACATTCTAAATCCTCCCCGGAACGGGGAGGTGGCAGCCTGCAGGGCTGACGGAGGGGGCTCGAAGCCAGGCGCAACACCGAAGGCCCCCTCCACCACCGAGCTATGCTCGGCGGTCCCCCTCCCCGTGCCGGGGAGGAATTAAGGTGCCCTCGCTCTCTGACACCCAAACCAACTTTATCGATACCATCAACGATGGCCCGGACCGTTTAGACCCCACGCTTTTTGCCGGGCCACCTGACCGGATATTGCTCGGTCTAAAGGCCCACGCAAATACAATCAGCCATGCGCGGATTGTGGCGCTGGAAGAGACTTTCCCCCTCACCCGCCAGCATCTGGGTGATGCGGCCTTTAACGCGCTCGCTCGCGAATTTGTGGAGAGCGACGTGGCACAAGCCAGCGATGTCAACCGCATCGGCTTGGGCTTTCCGGATTATCTGAGCGACTTTGCCACAAGAGAGCTCGCCCAGATCGAATGGATATGGCTCGAAAGCTACAACGCCGCCGAAGCGGTGCCGTTGTCACTCGGCGATTTGGCCACGCTGAATGAAACGGCCTTGTTGGCGCTTGCCGTCGCACCGCATCCATCTGCGCGTACGGTAACGATCTCCGCGCCAATAGCTTCGGCTCTGCAGGAAATGGCGGGTCAACAGCCCACCGCAATACTCGTTGTCCGCCCCGACGCCGAAGTTCGCCTTATTCCGCTCGATGCGGTCCAGCTAGCGGTCTTTGCTGCATCCACTCAAAAAAGCGCGCCACTCGGTAACCTTCTGGCGGTCGTACTCGAACAGGCAGGTGAACAGGCTCCGCTGGAGCCGATCCTTCACCTCATCGGCGCAGGCGCGCTGGTCAAAGCCGGATAAGTTATGAACGCGATTACTGCCCCCTATAACCGTTTCGTCGCGAAGCTGTCCGCGCCGTGGATTGACGCCGTCATGCTGCTGTTTGTCCGCATTTCGCTCGCTGGCATTTTCTGGCGCTCGGGCCGGACCAAGGTCGACGAAGGCAGTTGGCTTTCGGTCAGCGACACCGCCATATTCCTGTTCGAGGAGGAATATAAGGGCGTTCCCCTGCCCCCCGAATTTGCGGCCTATATGGCGACCTACGCAGAGCATCTGTTTCCGGTTTTGCTCGTGGTCGGCCTGTTCACGCGACTTTCGGCAATGGCGCTGCTGGTCATGACAATGGTGATCCAGATTTTCGTTTACCCCGAAGCCTGGTGGTCGGTACATATGATCTGGGTCGCGCTGGCTTTGGTACTGATCATCCGTGGCGGCGGTAGTCTCTCGCTCGACCAGCTTTTGACCCGCAAAAAATGATCGCGCGCGAGGAAACCCTGCGCGACCTGATGACTCGCGCGCAAGGCGGCGACAAGCAGGCGTACGCGGTTTTGCTCGAACAGACCGGACGATGGCTGACCCGGTTTTTTGCACAGAAGATTTCGCCCGATGCGGTCGATGATCTGGTGCAGGATACACTGATTTCGCTCCACCGCAAACGCGCCAGTTACGATCCGGCCCGCCCGTTTCTGCCGTGGCTCGCCGCGATTGCACGTTACCGCTGGGTAGACCGCCTAAGGCAAACCTACCGCCACGCCGCCGACGAATTGCAGGACCAGCACAGCGAAGGCAGCCACGAGGACGTCGTCGGCGCCAAAATCAGCATCGACCGGCTGCTCCACCAATTGCCCGAAGGTCAGGCGGTTGCCATCCGGCTGGTCAAAATCGACGGCCTGAGCATCGCCGAAGCTTGTGCAAAGTGCGGGCAGTCCGAACCGTTGGTAAAAGTAAATATACATCGCGGGCTCAAACGCTTGGCCGCGCTAATTGAGAGTGAATGACATGACGAACAAATTCGATATCGCCGCATTGGTCGATGATCTGGAGCCGGTAACCGCGCTGAACCCGCGCCGTCCGTTGATGATTGCTGCGGCGACTTTGGCCGCGATAATCGTCGCCATCGTTGGCATCCAAGGCATACGCGCCGACGTCATGGCGGGGCAGCCTGACGAGATGTTCCTGATCCGCGCTGGCATATTGCTCGTGCTGGGCGGCGCGACTGCTCATGCCGTCACCTCGATGGCCAGCCCGTCAGTCGGCAAGAGCAACAATGGCTGGCAAATCGCGCTGGCCGCAGCAGTGGTGTTCCCATTGTCCGCGCTGATTGTCGCCACAACCGGCGACATCGGGCCAGCTATGTCAGCGATGCAATCGGGAATGCGGTGCATGATATATAGCGCAATCGGCGGCCTCGCGACGGCGGTTCCAATGGTCCTCGCCTTGCGTCGCGGTGCGCCGACCTCGCCTTCGCGCGCCGGCTGGTTGACAGGGATTGCAGCGGGCGGATTGGGCGCGTTTGCCTATAATCTGCACTGCCCGTTCAATAATGTCGTTTATATCGGGTTCTGGTATACGCTGGCCGTCGGCGGTTGTGCGGTAATTGGCCGATTGGTCGTGCCGAGATTGATTAGGTGGTGAAGTCCTCCTCTCCTTTGGGAGAGGATACGAAGCCTTAGCCGACAGGCTTAGGCGAAGTTGGTGAGGGGCTGTGTGTTGTCGATGGGGCAGAACCCCTCACCCAGCTACGACTAGCAAACAAGTTTGCAAGTCTGCGCAACCCGTTTGGCCTTTCGGGTTTGGAATGCTCCCAGCATTCCAAAGAACATGCCGGGGGCATGTTCGACCCGAAATGGTCAAACGCCCAAAGGAGAGGGATTCAGCTCCTCGCCGCCAGCCCGGCAGCCCTTAACGCGGCATGCGCCTCGGCGATGCTGTGCTGGCCAAAATGGAAGATAGAGGCCGCCAGTACTGCGCTGGCATGGCCATCGACCACGCCCTCGACCAGATGGCTCAAACTGCCGACGCCGCCGCTCGCCACCACCGGCACATTGACCGCATCGGCAATCGCGCGGGTGAGTGCGAGGTCATAGCCGTCGCGCGTGCCGTCGCGGTCCATGCTGGTGACCAGCAGTTCGCCAGCGCCTAAGTCCGCCAGCTTTACTGCATGTTCGAGCGCATCGATCCCGGTCGGATTGCGCCCGCCATGGGTGAAGATTTCCCAATGGTCGCCGCTCCAGCGCGCATCGACCGAAGCCACCACGCACTGGCTCCCAAAACGCTCGGCGATATCCGCCACCACCTCGGGCCGCGCGACCGCCGCGCTGTTGACCGCGACCTTGTCGGCGCCTGCCAGCAATAAAGCCCGCGCATCGTCCGCACTCCGCACCCCGCCGCCAACGGTCAGCGGCATGAAACACACTTCCGCCGTGCGCCGGACGACATCGATAATCGTCCCGCGCCCTTCGTGGCTTGCGCCGATATCAAGAAAAGTAAGCTCATCGGCCCCAGCCGCATCATAAGCCTGGGCCTGCTCCACCGGATCGCCTGCATCGCGCAGGTCGACAAAGTTCACGCCCTTGACCACGCGGCCATTGGATACGTCGAGACAAGGAATGACTCGAATGCGGACGGTCACGCCTTATTCGCCATCGCAATCGCCGTCGCCAAATCCAGCCGCCCGTCATAAATCGCGCGTCCGGTTATCACGCCTTCAATCCCATCCTTCGCGTGCAGCGAGAGCAAGTGAATATCATCAATCCCCTTCACCCCGCCGCTGGCAATCACCGGAATATTCACCCGCCGCGCCAGATCGACCGTCGCGTCGATATTGCACCCCGTCAGCATCCCGTCGCGGCCAACATCGGTGAACAGGATCGAGGCAACGCCCGCATCCTCGAACCGGCGCGCCAGATCGATCACCGGCATGTCGGATTTCACGGCCCAGCCCTCGGTCGCGACAAAACCGTCACGCGCATCGACCGCAACGACGATGCCATTCTCGAACTCGCGCGCCATGTCCTTGACGAACTGCGGGTCTTTGAGCGCCGCCGTGCCAATCACCAGCCGCGCCACACCCATGTCGAACCAGCGTTCGACCGTCTGCGGATTTCGAATGCCACCGCCAAGCTGGATATAGCCGGGGAAATTCTCGATGATCCCCTCGACCGCCTCGGCATTTTCGGGCTTGCCCGCAAACGCGCCGTCGAGGTCGACCACATGCAAAAACTCCGCGCCCTGATCGGCAAAGCGCAATGCCTGTGCCGCTGGATCGTCGGCATAAACCGTTGCGCGGTCCATATCGCCCTCGGCCAAGCGAACGACTTCGCCGCCTTTGAGGTCAATTGCGGGAAAAACGATCACGGCCGCCACTCCAGAAAGCGTTTGAGGAAATTGATGCCATAGGCCTGGCTCTTCTCGGGGTGGAATTGCACGCCGATTATGTTGTCGCGGCCAACCGCTGCAACCAATGGACCGCCATGGTCCGTCGTAGCCAGCACATCGGCTTTGTCTGCCGCATCGAAATGATAGCCGTGCAAGAAATAAGCTTCGCCGCTCTCAATCAATGAAGCGTCGGTCGATGGCTTGACGTCATTCCACCCCATGTGCGGAATTTTGATGTCCGGAGATGGCGTAATCGCACGGACGGTACCGGCTATCCATCCCAACCCTGTTGTCGTCCCATGCTCAACGCCCGCATCGGCCAAAAGCTGCATCCCGACACATATTCCCAGAAACGGAATGCCCTCACCGCGCACCCGACGCTCCATCGCGTCGATCATGCCATCAATAGCTGACAATGCCTCAAAACAATGCGCAAACGCACCCACGCCTGGCAAAACAATCCGGTCGGCATCGGCAACCACATCGGCATCAGCGGTCACAACAACATCCATCGCGCCTGCCGCCTTCAACGCATTATGCACCGAATGCAGATTGCCCGCGCCATAATCAATCAGCGCCAGTGACACGGCCTAGAGCGTCCCCTTGGTGGAGGGAATCGCGTCCGCCTTGCGCGGATCAATCTCGACTGCCTGACGCAATGCACGCGCCAAAGCCTTGTAGCAGCTCTCGACGATGTGATGGTTGTTCGAGCCATAGAGGTTCTCGACATGCAGCGTAATGCCAGCGCTTGTCGCAAAACTGTGGAACCAATGCTCGATGAGCTCGGTATCCCATTCGCCCAGCCGAGGCATGCCAAGCGAAACTTTCCACACAAAATAAGGCCGCCCCGAAATATCGAGTGCACAACGGGTCAAAGTCTCGTCCATTGGCGCGTAAGCCGAACCATAACGCGTAATCCCGCGCTTATCGCCCAGCGCCTGCAAAACCGCCTCGCCAATCGCGATGCCCGTGTCTTCTGTGGTGTGATGCTGATCGATATGCAGGTCGCCGACGGCCTTGACCTTCAGGTCTATCAGCGAATGCCGCGACAGTTGCTCAAGCATATGGTCGAGAAACCCGATGCCGGTCGAAACTTCATAAACACCGGTGCCGTCGAGGTTGACCTCGACATCGATAGATGTTTCGTTTGTCTTGCGACTGATGGTCCCGGTGCGCATGGCCGCCGCTATAGCCGCGTTCGCGCATTTGGCAATAACAAGCGTCTTGATTTTGCAGCCTTCACAGTCCACCAAGCGGCAATGAGTGAAGAGCATGCCGATAGCCTGATTCCCTATGACGATGTAGTGCAAGAGGCACTGCGCGCAGTGGTCGGCCGCGTGCTTGGCGATGTCGCGCTGAACGGCCTGCCCGGCGACCATCATTTCTACATTACGTTCAAAACCCAGGCCCCCGGCGTTGTCATCCCAACGCACCTGCACGAGCGCTTTCCCGACGAAATGACCATCGTTTTGCAGCACAAATATTGGGATTTGAAAGTCGAGGCCCAGCATTTCGAGATTGGCCTGTCGTTCAGCCAGATACCGTCGCATTTGGTTATTCCATATTCGGCGATTACCGCATTCGTCGATCCGGCCGTCGACTTCGCGCTGCAATTCCATGTCGATGCAGGCGATACCGGACCCGAACCGCATGAAGCGGCGGGCAATGACGAACCATCGGTTGTGGTGGAAGACGGCTCCAACGTCGTGAGCGTGGACTTCGGGCGGAAGAAGTGAGCGGCGAAACCCGCACCGAATCCGACAGTTTTGGCCCCATCGAAGTTCCGGCCTCCGCCTATTGGGGCGCGCAGACGCAGCGGAGCATTACAAACTTCCCCTTCCCGCCGCATGAGCGGATGCCGATTGGCATAATCCACGCGCTGGCGTTGGTAAAGCAAGCCGCCTCGCGGGTAAATCGCAAGCATGGGCTGGACGAAAAGCTGGCGGATGCAATCGAGGCAGCAGCAGCTGAAGTGGTCGCAGGCAAGCAAGACGACCAGTTTCCGCTGACCATCTGGCAAACGGGCAGCGGCACGCAGTCGAACATGAACGTCAACGAGGTTATCGCCGGACGCGCCAACGAAATGTTGACCGGCGTGCGCGGCGGCAAATCGCCGGTGCATCCCAACGACCATGTCAATATGAGCCAGTCGTCGAATGATAGTTTTCCGACTGCTTTACATGTTGCAACCGTTCTCGCCGTTCGCGATTGTTTAACTCCCGCGATGGATAGATTGCACAATGCGATTGCCGATAAAGCCCAAGCTTGGCGCGGTCTGGTCAAAATCGGGCGCACGCATCTGCAAGACGCTACGCCGCTGACATTAGGGCAGGAGTTTTCAGGCTATAGTTGGCAGTTGGCCAAGGCGTCAACTCGGCTCACCACGGGTGTAATTGGACTGTATGACCTTGCACAAGGAGGCACTGCAGTCGGCACCGGACTGAACGCGCCTGACAATTTTGACGACGATTTCGCGAGCGAGATCAGCACTCTGACGGACATTGAATTTTGTGCCGCTTTCAACAAATTCGAAGCGCTCGCTACCAATGATGGTTTGGTGGATATGTCCGGCGCACTCAACACCCTCGCGGTATCCCTCACCAAAATAGCCAACGATATCCGCCTGCTCGGCTCTGGCCCACGCTCGGGTCTCGGCGAACTGCTGCTCCCCGAAAACGAGCCCGGCAGCTCGATCATGCCGGGCAAGGTCAATCCGACTCAATGCGAAATGCTAACGATGGTCGCCGCGCAAGTGATCGGCAACCATCAGGCAGTGACCGTCGGCGGGATGCAGGGGCATCTCGAACTCAACGTGTTCAAACCACTGATTGGGGCTAATGTGCTGCGCTCAATTGAGTTGCTCAGCATCGGCATGGAAACCTTCGCCAAAAACTGCGCCGAAGGCCTCGAACCGAACCGTCAGCGGATCGCCGAACTGCTCGACCGTTCGTTAATGCTCGTCACCGCGCTCGCGCCGGTCATCGGCTACGACAACGCCGCTAAAATCGCCAAGCAGGCGCATAAAGACGGAACCACGCTGCGCGAAGCCGCGTTAGCATCCGGACTGGTTGACGAAGCCACCTTCGATACCCATGTCAGACCGGAAGATATGGTTTAGGAAACGGCGAAAATAGTGCCGCACACATGTACCATCGATGGAGGTGACATTGTTATCGCAACCTGCGTTACATCGATGATTTGTCTCGCGCAATGGATGCATCGATATGACGGATCGTCGATATTGTATCCGAATAGGAGTGTTGAAAGTCGCTTGGATTCGTGGATGGCTAAAAACCCCAGTTTCCTCCGATTTGCAACATCAGCGGCATTTATTGGATTTTACATTCGTTGGGAATATCAGTGCCGGTATTGGGGTATCCTTGAAATAGGCTTGGTTGGCATTTTTGCCCTGCTGCTAGCATTCTATTTTTTTGTTTTAATTCGAAGTTTTTGTTTGAGCTTTGTTCCGATAGCTGATGAATAAACGAGGAGTATCAACATGCTAAAATCTATCGCAGGTGCCGTTGTCGGCGAAGTCATCGGACGCAAGCGCGGCAATGGCCTGCTTGGCGCAGGCATTGGTTTGGTCGCCACGCGTATTGCAACGCGCTCGGTTCCCGGCCTTTTGTTGGTCGGCGGCGCGATTGCCGCCAAGACGATTTACGACATGCGCAAAGAGCGCAAGGCTATTTCCCCGTCAGCCAATAGCCCGTCCCTGCCGCCTGCCACTCCTTCACGCTCTCGATTGGCGCGACCAGCATCAAAACGTTGAGCGCCAGATTGTCGCGGATCATGTAGGCGGTGAATGCCTCGAACAGCAGAGCCAGTGCCAGCGTTACCTTCCACGGCAATCGCGATGCAAGGAAGAAGCCGAGGATCATCCACACGAGGTCGAACACGCTGTTGATGATGCTGTCACCGGCATAGCCGTAACTAATCGTGACTTCGCGGTAGCGGTCGATGATGACCGGTGAATTTTCCAGGATTTCCCACGCACCCTCAACTAATATCGCCGCGCACAACGCCAGCCCCAGCGGCCATTTCTTCAGCAGCAAGCGGCCCAGTCCGAAAAAGATAAATCCGTGAATTATATGGCTTGGCGTATACCAGTCGGCGATATGCTGGCTGTTTTCGGAACTCTGGACAATGCCATGCCAAAGCTTGACGGTACCGCAGGCGCAGATTGGCGGGCGATCCATGTAAAAAAGGATCGCGACAAACACCAATGACAACAGCAACGCGATAAGGGCGCTAAACTTGCTAACGCGCAGTGGCCAATCCATCAAAATCCCCTTGCGATATTGACCGTAGCTCTGAGCCTGTCGAAGGGCACTCCTCAGATGTAGCGCCAATCTGAGAGGCGTGCTTCGACAGGCTCAGCACTACGGTATATGAAACAGCTCGTTTAAGCCAAAAGTCTTGACGCGTGCCTAACCTTTCGCGCAGTAGCGGCTATGGTCCACACTAACAATAACAAGCCGCATGAACTGGAACGCCGGGGACTGCTTTTCGTGCTCTCGTCACCTTCGGGAGCAGGCAAATCCACGCTTTCGCGGATGTTGCTGGAGGCTGATGACAAGATTGCGCTTTCGGTGTCCTACACCACCCGCCCGCCGCGTCCGGGCGAGGTCGATGGCGAGCATTATCATTTTACCGACGTGCCGACCTTCAAGCAAATGGCTGCAGACGGCGAGTTCCTTGAATGGGCGCATGTGTTCGGTCACCGTTACGGAACGCCGAAAGCACCCGTCGAAGAAAAGCTCGCGGCCGGTTGCGACGTATTGTTCGACATCGACTGGCAGGGCGCACAGCAGCTATATCAGGAAGCCGGACCCGACGTCGTGCGCGTTTTCATCCTGCCGCCCTCCATTGAGGAGCTCGAACGGCGCCTTCATACCCGCGCGCAGGACAGCGACGAAGTCATCGCCGAACGCATGAGCCGCGCCAAAGCCGAAATCGGCCACTGGGACGGCTATGATTATGTCCTGATTAACGACGATGTGCAGGGCTGTTTCGAAAAGGTCCGCCAGATACTGGCTGCCGAACGCATGAAACGGCGGCGGCAAAAAGGGCTAATCGGTTTCGTCCGGGATTTGGCCGCAACCTGACTGCGCGCAATCAGCCAATTTCGAGCTGGTCTAGTAATGAAGGGATTTTCTCCTTGAAGGGGAAAAATCCCTTTCGCGCATGCGGCCAGCAGTTGTCATCCCATTGCCGCCGAATATAGAAGAGCGAATGACCGGCACCCGCCAGATCGGTCTCCAGCCCACGCAGGGCAGATTGTAACGGACCAACCGGGGGATAGGCGGTGAACAGCGGGATGCCCGCCAGATCGGCAAGCGTTTCTTTCCAGTCTTGTGCCGACCAGCCGCTTGCTGCGAGCAGCGGCACATTATAGTCGCGGATGATGTCGGTGGCAGATGCCAGCAAAGCCGCTTCGCGAAATTCATTCACTTTATCTGTGCCGGTTTGCGCCAAAGGACAGAGCATGACAGCCGCGATGTCAGCCGACATTTCCGGCGCGATGACAGGTGCCATATCTTCTTCGGTCAACAGCAATATCCATGAACCGGTCGGCAGCCGCTGCAACGCGCGAATGGGCGAAGGATCAGGGTGCGGCCCCGATATTAATGGCGCGGGCGCGACGCATAGGCCCTGAGGCGAAAACCGTCCATTGGTATAACGGCGAATATTGCCGGCATCCGCGACATAATGTTTACCAACGGTCTGGAGCCCGGCCACCCACCGCCACGACAATGTGTTGGAGGCCGGATCGCCGTCGAGCAAATGTTCAAGAAACAGCGCCGCACCT
>JBGSVG010000194.1:0-2083 GCA_041753095.1 Sphingorhabdus sp.
GCCGCCCAATGCAAAGCCATTTACCGCCGCGATCCACGGCTTGCGGGTTGCCGTAACGCGGTCGTAGCCGGCAAAGAAATTGCTGCCGTACATCTCGGCAAAGGACTGCGATTGCATTTCCTTGATGTCGGCACCTGCGGCAAATGCCTTTTCGGACCCCGTCAACACCGCGCAGCGTTGGCTGTCATCCGCGTCGAACGCGCCAAACGCGGCGATCAGATCGGCAAGCACTTGGCTGTTCAGTGCATTCAACGCTTGCGGCCGGTTAAGCGTCATCAGCGTCACAGCACCGCGTTGCTCAACCAATATGGTTTCGTACGTCATAGGGGCTTCCATTCTTCGTTCGCGGGCAACGGCGAGAAAATCGCGTCGATCAACTCGTCGCTAACACCCTCAGGCGTTGCCGGATTCCATTTGGGTTGATTGTCCTTGTCCACAATCACCGCCCGCACGCCTTCGGCAAAATCGGGACGAAGCAGGACGCGGCTTGCGATGCGATATTCCATCGCCATATTGTCCGCAAAATCGTCGAGCTTGATGCTCTCCGCCAGTTGCCGCAACGCAACCTTGCAGGTTTGCGGGCTCTTGGAGCGCAGAGTTGCCGCTTCACGCATCGCCCATTCGCTGTCGTCGGCTTCCAGGCTGGCGATAATGTCTTCGAACGTATCGGATGCGAAATGGCGGTTGATCTGGAATAGTGTTTCGACAATCTTTGAAGGTGGCGGTGTGACCGAAACCGTTCCCAATATCCCGTCGATTCGCTCGACATCTTCGGTTGCAATCCGCATCTTTGCTTCAGCCAGCGCTTCGGATGGCGCGTAATGTGTGGCAAGCCCCAACGCGAGACAACCCGGGCCCGCTATCCGCGCGCCGGTCAGCGCAAGGAACTGCCCTACCCGCCCTTCAAGCCGGGACAGATACCAGCCACCGCCGACATCGGGAAAAAGGCCAATACCGGTCTCCGGCATGGCAAGTCGCGTATGCTCGGTAGCCACACGGAACCGCGCCGGCTGACTGATGCCTACTCCGCCGCCCATGCATATGCCGTCCATGAAGGCCACCACTGGCTTGGGGTAAGCGAACAGCAGATGGTTGAGCTGATATTCGTCATGGAAGAAGCGCCGCCCCGATACGCCGCCGTCATTCAGCGCAGAATTGCGCAAAAACGCGATGTCGCCCCCTGCACAAAATCCCCTGCCCTCGGCGTGGTCTAGGATGATGCACTTAACCTTGCGCGACGCCCGCCACTCACGCAGCTTTTGGGTCATTGCATGCACCATCGGTAGTGTCAGCGCATGCAACGCCGATGGCCGGTTCAGGCTGATGATCCCGGCATGGCCCTCTATACGCGTGATGATGTCGGGGGTCATTGGCGCAGCAAATCCCGACCGATTATCATTCGCATGACCTGATTGGTGCCCTCAAGTATCGAATGCACCCGCAGGTCGCGCCAGAAACGCTCGATGGGATAATCGCGCAAATAGCCATAACCACCAAACAATTGCAGCGCCTTGTTGACAATCTCACTGCCGCTATCGGTCGCCAACCGCTTTGCCATCGCCGAGAAGCGCGACTTGTCTGGCGCGTTCGCGGTAACCTTGGCCGCCGCCATATAGAGCAACGCCCGAGCCGCCTCTAGGTCAGTCGCCATATCGGCGAGCATGAACTGCGTATTCTGGAAATCGGCCACGGGTTGCCCAAACTGCTGACGCTCCTTGGTGTATTTAACTGCTTCGTCGAGACAACGCTGCGCCCCGCCCAACGAGCAGGCACCAATGTTCAGCCGACCCCCATCAAGACCCATCATCGCAAAACGGAAACCGTCGCCTTCTGCTCCGACGCGGTTGGCAACGGGCACGCGGCAATCCTCGAAGATGACCTGCGCGGTCGGCGAGGCATTCCAGCCCAGCTTCTTCTCAGGCGCACCAAAGCTAAGGCCCGGCGTGTCTTTTTCGACCACGAGACACGAAACGCCCTTTGCCCCATTGTCCGACGTCCGGACCATGACGACGTAGATATCGTTATAGCCAGCGCCTGAAATGAACTGCTTTGTGCCATTCAGAACATAATGGTCGCCATCGAG
>JBGSVG010000195.1:0-2724 GCA_041753095.1 Sphingorhabdus sp.
TGCGCGGCATGATCCGCACGGTTCGGCATATGGTCCAAATCCAGGACTAATAACGTACAAGGTTCCAGCATTCGCTGGGGCCAGCGCGACTAAAAGCGAAAGCGAGTGCACGACATGAAATTGAATGACATTAAAGACAACGAAGGCGCCCGCCATCGTCGTATGCGCGTTGGCCGTGGTATCGGCTCGGGCAAAGGTAAGACCTCGGGTCGCGGCCAAAAGGGCCAGACCAGCCGTTCGGGTGTTTCGATTAACGGATTTGAAGGCGGCCAAATGCCACTTCACATGCGTATCCCGAAGCGCGGCTTCAATAATATCTTTGCCAAGGATCACGCCGAAGTGAACCTCGGCATGATCCAGAAGTTTATCGACGCCAAGAAAATTGACATCAAGAACACCGTTGATCATGCTGCATTGAAGGCTGCCGGCCTTGCGCGTGGCGGTAAGGATGGCGTTCGTCTGCTTGCCAAGGGTGAATTGACCTCGAAAATCAATCTGGTCGTTGCCGGTGCTTCTAAGGCAGCCGTTGAAGCTGTTGAAAAGGCTGGTGGTAAAGTCGAAATCATCGTCAAGGTGAGCTCTGCCGAAAAGGCAGCGGCGAAAAAATCGTCGGTCAAGAACGCGGCAAAAGCAGCAGCGGCCAAGAAATAAGACAGGCGGCGGCACCTTCGCTCTTGTCATGCCAGCCCCGCTTCCCGATATGGGCTGGCGGGGTTTGACATTTCTGGGGAGTAACCGGCGAATGTCAGGCAGAATTTGGAATAAGGCGGCGGCTCGCAATACACGCGGCGCTGCTTGAATCCGGAAACAAGGAAAGTACATCATGGCATCTCGGGCCGACCAAATGGCATCGAACCTCAATCTATCGAAGTTCGGGCAGGCAACAGAGCTTAAGAACCGTATCTGGTTCACCATAGGCGCACTCATCATTTTCCGGATGCTGAGCTTCGTACCGCTTCCCGGTGTCGATCCGATTGCCCAAGCCGCCCTTTACGCAAATAATGCACAAGGCGGCGTGCTTGATATTTTCAACACTTTCTCGGGCGGTTCGCTTGAGCGCATGAGCCTCATCGCGCTTGGCGTCATGCCCTATATTACCGCATCGATTGTTGTGCAGCTTGCGGCTTCATTGTCGCCAACGCTCGCCGCCATCAAGAAAGAAGGCGAGAGCGGGCGTAAGAAGCTTAATCAATATACGCGCTACGGCACTGTATTCCTGACCGCCTTGCAAGGCTATTTCCTGGCCGCGGGCCTTGAAAGCCTGGCGGCTGCCAATGGCATTAGCGCCGTTGTCGAACCGGGCCTGATGTTCCGCGTTGTCGCCACGATAAGCCTCGTCGGCGGCACGATGTTCCTGATGTGGCTGGGTGAACAGATTACCTCACGCGGGATCGGCAACGGTATTTCGCTTATCATCATGGCGGGAATCGTCGCTCAGCTCCCGCGGCTTGCAGTGAACCTGCTCGAAGGCGCGCGTACCGGCTCGATCAGCGGGTTCATCATCGTCGGCTTCATGGCGATGTTTGTGTTCCTGACACTTCTCATTGTATTTATGGAGCGCGGTCAGCGCCGCGTCCTTATCCAATATCCAAAGCGTGCAACACAGCGCGGCATGATGCAGGCCGACCGTAGCCATTTGCCGCTGAAGATTAATACTGCAGGCGTCATTCCGCCAATCTTCGCTTCGTCGCTTTTGCTGTTGCCGATTACGATTACCCAGTTGGGTGGCAATAAGGTTGCGGGTGAAAGCCAGTTTGGCGATTTTGTCATCACGCTGAACCAGTATCTGGCGCATGGTCAGCCAATTTACCTACTGCTTTACGGCCTCGGTATCGTCTTCTTCTGCTTTTTCTACACGGCGGTTGTCTTCAACCCCGAAGAAACGTCGGAGAACCTCAAAAAGGCAGGCGGCTTCATTCCGGGTATCCGTCCCGGCAAGAACACCGAGACGTATCTCGATTATGTCCTCACGCGTATCACGGTACTCGGTGCTGCCTATCTGACCTTGGTTTGCTTGTTGCCCGATTATGTCATGGCGCAAACCGGGCAGCAGCAATTCTTTGCTATCGGCGGAACGAGCTTGCTTATTCTGGTCAATGTCACCATCGATACAATCTCGCAAATTCAAAGCCATTTGCTGGCGCACCAATATGGTGACCTGCTCAAAAAGGCGAAGCTTAAGGGTGGACGCGCCCGCTAAACGGCGTGACATTGGGAACGGGTAGGGGAAGCGTTTCATGAATATCATCCTTTTAGGGCCTCCGGGCGCAGGCAAGGGCACGCAGGCCGCCTTCCTCGTTGAAAAATACGGCATGGTTCAACTGTCCACCGGCGACATATTGCGCGCTGCAGTGAAGGCGGGGACCGATGTGGGCAAAATGGCCGACGAGATCATGAAAGCGGGCAAGCTGTTTCCCGACGAATTGATGGCCGAAATCCTGGGCGAGCATATGGATGCCATTCCCGCTGACAAAGGCCTCATCTTCGACGGCTATCCCCGCACCGCGCCGCAGGTTGCGTTGCTTGACGGATTGCTGTCGTCACGAGGCCGGACGCTGGATCACGTGATTGAACTGGTTGTCGATGAAGATGCGCTCGTCGAGCGTATCGTCGGTCGCTACACCTGCGCGAGTTGTGGCGAAGGTTATCACGACACATTCAAGCAGCCAAAAGTCCCGGCCACCTGCGACAAATGCGGCGCGCATGAGTTCAAGCGCCGCCCCG
>JBGSVG010000196.1:0-9177 GCA_041753095.1 Sphingorhabdus sp.
GAGGCGGTGGGTACAAAGACAACGAATATCAAGTGCGGCTAATCGCAAGAGAAGCAACGCCGGATAGGGATACCCACAGTACCAAGGCGAACCAACAAGGCCTTCGGGCCGAGTTGGGGAACCGGACGTCAGACAGCGGAAAGAATGACCTTCGGGTCAAGGACTTCCAAAATCAGACGCAGTGGCCGCTGGTAGCAATACCAGCGGCCATTTATTTTGTGCGCAAAGCTGTTAGCCTGTCTATAAGGGAGGGGCTTCAATCATGTTCATCGGTCATTGGGCACCAGCCATGGTTGCGGCAACGCACAAGCAAGCGCCGAGCTTGCCGGTTTTGTTTGTCGCCGCACAGCTCGTTGACTGGGCATTTTTCCTGTTTCTGATGTTCGGCATCGAGGCCATGCGGGTGACACCGGGGATATCGGTGATGAACCCGATGGATCTATATCACATGCCCTACACGCACAGCCTGCTTGGCTCG
Source organism: Sphingorhabdus sp. (assembly GCA_041753095.1). Classification (GTDB taxonomy): domain Bacteria; phylum Pseudomonadota; class Alphaproteobacteria; order Sphingomonadales; family Sphingomonadaceae; genus Sphingorhabdus_B. Next base: position 479 of record JBGSVG010000196.1, read on the forward strand.
GCGGCCTGGGCCGCCGGGTTCGGCGCACTGATATTCGCGTTTAGCCGCAACCGCACCGCTGCGATCATCGGCGCGTTGGTTGTTCTGTCGCACTGGTTCCTTGACCTGCTCGTGCACATTCCCGATCTGACCATCGCAGGTGGTCCACCTAAACTCGGCTTTGGCCTTTGGAACCATCCTGCAATCGAAATGCTGTTAGAATTAGGCCTGACTTTCGGTGCGCTTTGGTTCTTTGCCCGCACAAGAAAGCTGGATATGGACGCACTGTTCACGCTCGCGGGCGTCATGCTGCTCTTCCAATCGTTCAACTGGTTCGGACCTGTCGAACCAGAAGTCACGCTCGGCACCAGCCTGCTCGCGCTGTTTGCCTATGGCATCGTCACACTGGCATCGTGGTGGGTTGCGCGCTCGGCGCAGCATTAATACTGGCACATAAAGCACGCTCTCGCTAAGGCGCTGGCATGTCCGAAATCACACCCCAAATCGTCGCCGACCATGGTCTGAATGAAGAAGAATATGCGCGCGTGCTCGACGCGATGGGGCGCGAACCTAACATGGTCGAGCTCGGCATATTCTCGGTGATGTGGTCCGAGCATTGCTCTTACAAATCCTCGCGCATTCATTTGAAAAAACTACCGACGACAGCACCTTGGGTGATCTGCGGTCCGGGTGAAAATGCGGGTGTAATCGACATCGGCGAAGGCCCGAACGGCACGAAGCTCGCTGCGATCTTCAAAATGGAGTCGCACAACCACCCATCCTACATCGAGCCGTATCAGGGCGCGGCGACCGGCGTCGGCGGTATCTTGCGCGATGTGTTCACGATGGGTGCGCGGCCCGTTGCAAACCTAAACGCGCTGCGTTTCGGCAGCCCCGATCACCCCAAGATGAAGCACTTAGTGCAGGGCGTGGTTGCGGGCATCGGCGGCTATGGCAATTGTGTCGGCGTGCCGACCGTGGGCGGTGAGACCAATTTCCACCCGGCCTACGACGGCAATATCCTCGTCAACGCGATGACCGTCGGGATAGCCGATCAGGACAAGATCTTCTATTCCGCCGCGACTGGCGTCGGCAACCCTATCGTCTATGTCGGCAGCAAGACCGGCCGCGACGGCATCCACGGCGCGACGATGGCTTCGGCGGATTTTGGCGCGGACATCGAGGAAAAGCGGCCCACGGTTCAGGTCGGTGACCCGTTCACCGAAAAGCTGCTGATCGAGGCTTGCCTTGAGCTGATGGCGTCGGACGCGATTGTCGCGATCCAGGATATGGGTGCAGCTGGCTTGACGAGCTCGAGCGTCGAAATGGCGACCAATGGCAAGGCAGGCATCATCCTCAACATGGACATGGTGCCGTGCCGCGAGGAAGGCATGACGCCGTACGAGATGATGCTGTCCGAATCGCAGGAACGCATGCTGATGGTGCTCAAACCCGGCCGCGAGGATTTTGCCAAGGCGATCTTCGACAAATGGGAACTCGATTTCGCGGTGATTGGCGAAGTTACCGACACCGGCCATATGGTGCTGACGTTCAAGGGCGAGGTCGTGTGCGACATTCCGCTCGGGCCGCTCGCCGAAGACGCGCCACTCTACGACCGGCCTGCTGCTTCGAAGGAAGAATATAAGACCTGGGCGAACGTAAAGCCGCTGGGCGAAATCCCCGAATCGACTGACATCGGTGCGGATTTATTGAAGCTTATGGCCTGCCCAGACCTCGCCTCGCGCGCATGGATCTGGCAGCAGTACGATTCACAGGTCGGCGGCGACACCGCGCAGTTTTCGGGAGGAGACGCAGCGGTCGTCCGCATCCACGGCACCAACCGCGCGCTGGCGATGAGCACAGACTGCACCCCGCGTTACTGTTACGCGGACCCCTATGAAGGCGGCAAGCAGGCGGTGGCCGAAACCTATCGCAATATCTGTGCGGTCGGCGCAAAGCCGTTGGCAATCACCAACTGCCTCAACTTCGCCAACCCGCAGCGTCCTGAAATTATGGCGCAGATTGTGGGCTGCCTCGAGGGTATGGGCGACGCCTGCCGCGCGCTCGATTACCCGATCGTGTCGGGCAATGTCTCGCTCTACAATGAAAGCAAGGCGACCGGCGGCGGTAGCGCGATCTTGCCAACGCCAGCCATCGGCGGCGTCGGCGTGCTCGAAGATGTGCGCAAAATGGCGACGATCGGGTTTAAGGCGGAAGGTAACGCAATATTCGTCATCGGCGACAACAACGGACATCTCGGCCAATCGCTCTGGCTGCGCGAATTGCATGGCCGTGAAGATGGCGACGCGCCAGTCGTCGATCTCGCCGCAGAAAAAGCCCATGCTGAATTCGTTCGAAAGTTGATCGACGAAGGCAAGGTAAATGCAGTGCATGATATTGCAGATGGCGGTTTGCTCGTGGCTTTGACAGAAATGGCGTTGGCGAGCGGCAAAGGCTGCGTTCTGGAAGAGATCGGCGACCACTTCACAGCCTTTGGTGAAGATCAGGCGCGCTATATTGTGACCAGCGCCGTTGCAGATACGATTCAAGCGGCTGGTTTGCGAATGACGCGGATTGGGGCCGTCAGCGGCATGTCGGTCAAGGGGCCGGGCTTCGACGTCCCCCTCACCGACCTGCGCGCTGCGCATGAGAGCTTCTTCAAAAACTGGATGGAAGGCTAGTTGGAAATGCGGTTTGGTTCCTCAGAACCTGCAATTCGAGACGCTCACTGGGTGTGGGATGCAAGTTTCATTGTCGTTGCCGCGCTTTTCTTATTTATCTTGTATGTTCTGATCCGGCATTTGTTCACCAAATCCGAAAAACTGCATCTGGCTCCCGGCCATATTCAGCAGGCTTCAGCGATACTGCAATGGGCATCAATATTTTCTATCCTGCTAGTGCTGCTAGGAAGTTGCTTTGAATTTTATGACCAGATTTGGAAGGCCGGAATTGCCGGTCCGATCAATCAGGTGTTGCCATTTCTGCTTTTCCTTCAATTTTGCGTGTTCCTAGGCGTTGGTGTTTCGGTTTCACTGTTTGCACTAACGGGAATCGGGCTAATTTTTGTTAAGCGGCTTCGTTACCAGAAGCGTGACAGAAAGAGGGAGTAATTTGGAAACTGGCTATTCCGGCACGCCGCTTGGCAAGAAGCTGTCGCTGAAACCCGGCATGCGCGTCTGGTTGGATGCGATGCCCGATAGCGTACTCGCCGAAATCGATATGCCCGATCTGGTATATCTGTCCGCACCCGAAACTGGCCTCGACGCCGCGCATATTTTCGTCACCGAACGCGCTGATATGGAGGCGAAGCTCACGATGCTCCGCCCGCTCCTCCAACCTGCCGGTTTCGTCTGGGTCAGTTGGCCGAAAAAGGCATCCAAAGTCCCGACCGACATCACCGAGGACACGATCCGCTCGGTTATCCTGCCGACAACCGATTTGGTCGACGTTAAGGTCTGTGCGGTGGACGCAGTCTGGTCGGGCCTCAAACTGATGATCCGCAAGGACCGGCGCTAAAGCCCGTACTGCCACACCAGCAACGTCGACAACGTCGTAATCATAATCAGCACCAACGGCACACCGGTGCGCATATAGTCGCGGAATTGATATCCGCCCTCGGCCATGATCAACATGTTGGTCTGATATGCGACGGGAGTTGCATAACATAAATTGCACCCGAAAAGAACGGCAAGCACCAGAGGCTCCACGGGCAGACCGAGCTGCTCTGCCAGAGCAAAGGCGATTGGCGTGCCAACGGCAGCCGCAGTCGCATTCGAGGCGAAATTGGTAAGCACGGTCACGAACAACATAACCGCCGCAATCACCACAGCCGGCGCGGCATATTGCAAACCCTGCGCCAGCCCCTCGCCAATCCACGCGGCGGCACCGCTGACCAAAAATAATTTGCCGATCGCGATACTGGCCGCGATCAGCACAATCACTTTTGCTGACAGCGCACGGCCAACGCGTTCGAATTTTACGCATCCCGTCAGGAACATTGCGACCGCGCCCGCAAGCGAAGTGATAGCAATCGGAATCAGCCCGAAGCTCGCAATCCCCACAGCGAGCGTCATAATTGCCAGAGCCAAAGGCGCCTTGTTCGACCGAGGCAATTCCTTGACCCCGGCGAGCAGCAAGAGCGCATCTTCCTGTGCCCATTGCTGTATTCGTTCTTCGGTCCCCATCGCAAGCACCACATCGCCTTCGCGTAACGGAGCGTCAGCGCTTTTCTCGCGATGTTCGTGGATGAAGCGTCGCGCCTGATCGATGCCAAGTACCGCAATACCCTCAAGCCCGGCATTTTGCAGGGTGCGGCCAACCAACCGCGAATCATTTGTCACCGCAAGTTCGGCGATAACGATGTCATGCCGACTTGCTGCGGCCTCACGCGACAGCCGCTCGGTCAGCCATGCAGGAGCGGCGCTTGCGCCTAATATACGTGCTGCTTCAACCAGGGCATCGCGCGGAGCCTGCACCGCAATCCGCATGCTGCCAACAAGTCGACCCGACATTTCGGAGATGAAGCGGAAATCGGCAGGAAGGATTTCTGCAAGATCGCTTTCGGTTTTGCCCAACAACGGCGACGTCTCGCTAATCCGGAAGGTAGCGAGGAAATTATGCCGTTCCTGCGCTTGCTCAACTTCTGTGCCATGCAGCAGGCGCGGCATGACCAGCCAGATATAAGGCAAAGCAACCGCCGCCGCGATCAGAACGATGTGGGTGTAATGAAATACCCCGATCGCGGGCATCCCCAAATCCTGCGCGATCGACACCACTAGCAGATTAGTGGAGGTGCCAATCGTCGTAGCCATCCCGCCGATGAGCACCGCCGAATTGACCGGTATCAGTGTCTTTGATGCGGGCATGCCGCCCTGCATCGCGAGCTGGGTCAATATCGGCAAGAGCAGCACCAAGACCGGCGTATCGTTGATCATCATGCTCATGCCAAAGGCTAGCAGCAGCGTTACCAACAGCCCCAGCTGGTTGTTGAACCGCCACATCGACCGCAGCGCGCGTGCCGCCGGATCGAGCGCACCGGTGACCACTAGCCCGCGGCCCATAATCATCAGCGCGCAGATGGTGATGAGGGCAGGGTGACCAAAGCCTTCAAACGCCAGCACTAACCCTTGATTGGGCACCATGTCGGGCATCGGAAAGAAATAGAGTCCTAGTGCGATGACGCCGATAGTTAGCAGCGACACGATCTCGACACGCAGCTTTTCTGTCGCGAACGCGTAAAAAACCAGAACAGCCAGCAATATGGACGCAGCGGCGTGGGGGGTCAGCGTCGACAGCATCGAGCGACCTTAGCCACCTGACGGTCAGGAGCAAGTTTTAGCCGCCGCTTTTTCTTTCTGCCTTCAGGCGTTTAGACCAACGGCATCAATGAAATCGTTTGAAAAAGCATCGCGCTCAGCCTGATCGGGCAGCAATATCCGGCGCGCCGCGTTCCAGCGGTCTACGTTGCCGCCATATGCTGCGCGGACGCGCGCTTTGGTCAGATGGTTTGTTTTCCCCCAGTGCATGGTGAAGGGCATCCCCGCCGTTTCGAACCTTTGTGCGACCAGCTTGATAAGCTTTTGCGTCGAAGAGGAATCGATGCCGTCAATATCGATAACGCAGGTCGGGTCATATCGGGTGAATGACAATATCCCCGGCGACTTCTGCACATAACGGCACGTCAGCACTACGCCTGCTTTCTTATGCGAACGGAACGCCTCGGCCATGATCTGGAGCGCGTTACTCACCTGTGCTAACGGCACACCGAAACCGCTGCTCGCCACGCCGCGCCGCGCGTCAGTGAAGGTGTAGGCCTGCCCCGGCGTTTTCCATTTTTCGGGGGTATTTTGCTCGTTTTGCTCCTTGAGCATGATTTCCATCAGCAGCCATGTGGCCAGATCCCGCAACGCCGGATCGAGTTTGATGATATCGCCGATCAACTTGGGCAAATCGGTGCCGTCGCTATTTTCCTTTTTGAGATTATATTTGGGTAAATAGCCCGGCGGGCAAACCTCCTTGTACCGCACGGTGCAGAACACCTTGGCGCGGTCGCCATCCTCCCACAAATCGTCGGGATCGATGATTGCCTGGAAGAAATACGGACGGCGGCTCTCGTCGGGGATGCCAGATCCGGTAAACTCCAGCGAGTTAAGCGCCGGCCTGATCTTGCCATAGCGTATGCGCCGCAGCGACGAATTAAGCAGATAGCGCCCCGTGGACCGGACCATCACCGAATGGACGATGCCAAGCGAGCCCAGGCTGACAATCGCCGCCTCAAACAGATTGTCATCGCGGACGAGTTCTGCACCCAATCGCGCAGCGAAGCTGTCCTTCATCGTCGGCGCGCTGGCGCGCTCGATCCACATATTGCGATTGGCGGTCAATAACTGGATACCGACCACTTGGCTTTCCATACCGCCGACATCAATGGCCGAGCCATGCACGCCCGTGCCGAGCGCGCCCGCGATTGTCTGGCCATTGCTGGCACCGGACGTCCGAAGTGCACGCCGGCGCTGGCTTGCCGGAAACACAGAATTAGGCGATTCAAACGTTTCATTAATTCGCGAGATTGGCGTGCCGCATTGGCAGAGAAGCAGTTCCTCATGGGTTGCATCAGACTGAGGATGCATATCGCCTGCGCCAAATACAAATCGCCAATCGAGCGGCTTTGTTTCGATAATCCAGCCATTGTTCACAACTGGAATGTCGGAGAATGACCAGTGTGCGCCGACGGCCCGGATCCGTTTGCCAGCGGCCAGTGCATCGCGGATGATGTGTTGCAATCGTCCGGCGGTTGCTTTCATCCCATTCAACGATGCCGGTACCGATTCGTCGTTATGAACGGTCATGATCTTTGCGACGGGAACGGCTATATTTTCGTGGTGGTTTGTCCAGTTTACTGCATTGCGGACGGTGATGAAATTGTCTGGCACGGTCAGGCTTCCTCTACATTTCGCAGACGCGGTCCTTTGGACTCGGGTGCTGCGTCATCGGGACGACCCACAGAGAGATGATTTCAGGCTTTGCCGATTAGGGCAACGATAAAAAGGGTTAACTGGCGGGCTGGCGGAAAGCGCGCGCTTTAGCTAGCGTGGCGCCATGGAGCTTCACGACACTATCCCTTATGATGCGTTGCCTCGCTATTCGGACGACGAACGCATTCGAAGGTCTTCAAATTATTACCAGCAGTTGAAGACGCGCCGCACGTGCCGCGATTTTGCCGAAACGCCGATACCGCGCGCGGTAATCGAGGCCGCATTGTTGGTGGCAGGGACTGCGCCCAGCGGCGCCAATCACCAGCCATGGCATTTCGCGGTGGTTTCATCGCCTGATAAAAAGAGTGCTTTACGTAAGGCCGCCGAGGCGGAAGAACGTGAATTTTATGCGGGCAAAGCGAGCCAGGAATGGATTGACGCACTAGTCCCGCTGGGTACCGACGAGGACAAGCCCTATCTCGAAACGGCACCATATCTGATCGTGATATTTGGTCAGCGGCGTGGCGGGCTATATCCCGGCGATGACAAGCAAAATTATTACGTCAATGAAAGCGTCGGGATTGCGACAGGCTTTCTAATTGCGGCGCTGCATGATGCGGGCTTGGCCACGCTCACCCACACGCCCAACCCGATGAAGTTCCTGAACGAGATTTGCGAGCGGCCAGCAAATGAAAAGCCCGTCATGGTGCTGGTGGTGGGGCACCCTGCGCAAGGCGCAACGGTGCCGGTCCACGCAACCGTCAAAAAGCCACTGGAGCAGATTTCCAGTTGGCTTTAGGCGGCTGCCGCCAACAGGTTGTAAGGATCGATGCCGCGCGAACGCATGGCGTCATGTGCGGCGCGGTAGGCCACGGGGTCGCCGATGCCCAGTCGCTTGCGTGCATCTGCCAGTGGTTCCTTTAGCAGCGCAATAATATCCTCATGGACGAGATTTTTTGCCGCATTGCCAATTTTGTGGCCTTCGCGGACAGCCGCCATGATAGGCGCGGAACGTGCAACACGCCGTTTCAGTTCGAAGCCGCCGGCATAAGCAATAAAGCCGACGCCCAGATTGCGGTTCTGCGCATATGTAAATGCGAGCACGCATTGCTCACCAAGCGCATCGCGGCCATAACCGGTGAGGATATGATGCAAATCATGCGTATCGCGCAAGCGATCCCCATAGCGGTCAATGCCATCTTCGAACCGCGTGCCAGCATCGGTGAATTTCGCATATTCCGCCTCCAGACCCGCAGCAGATAGGCCCTCACGTTCCATGAAATCGACATAAGCGCGTCCAACCGTTCCGGCGGGAAGCTGCTTCAATGTGTCATGGTCATCCAGAATGTCGATTAGCCGCTGATTGGTCGCAAGCAGTCGCTGGCCTTTCTCGCTGTGCCAGAATTTGTCTGCCACCTGCCTGAATTTGCGGCCGCGCAGCGCCGCAATGATATGAAATACCTGCTCGGTATCTTCTTTGTCAGTCATCAAATTCTGAAAATGCCGCCACGCCTTGAACGGACGAAACTCACTACCGGGACGCTCGGGGTGGTGAAATGGTATGACAGACATCGATATATTCCTCAGTCAGCTTTTCGAATCAGTCCTTATCTACATCAGTGTTAATAGCAGATGAAAATTCCGCGAGCAATATTCAATTCCCGGGATGCATTTAGAGGTGTTTGCGGAGCAACGCGCCGATATCCAAGCGCGCGCGGAGCCTTGCCGCCAGATGGTACATTCCGC
>JBGSVG010000197.1:0-2376 GCA_041753095.1 Sphingorhabdus sp.
CAGGGAGACGGGTCAACCCGCCTCCCTTTCTTTTTGCCTCTTTCTCCCTGTTCGCCCGCCCGTTTCGGGCACGATGTAACAGGACTGTCGCTTTGCTCTGCAAAGGGCAGGCCCAAGAACCGGAGAGAGAAGATGTTCGCAAGAACCGAAAGATTATTGTTACGGCCCAGCTGGCCCGAGGACGCCGCCGAACTGCACCGGGCGATTGCAGACGAGGGCATCGTCCGCAATTTGGCGCGTGCGCCTTGGCCTTACACCGAAGAGGAGGCTGTGCGCTTCGCAACAATGGATCACGACGCCACCTACCCCGCGTTTCTTCTGATGTTGCGTACCGACGCCGCCCCGCGCCTGATTGGTGCCTGCGGTCTTGGCCAACGCAACGGTGAAGCGGAGTTGGGTTATTGGATTGCGCGGCCCTATTGGGGATTGGGCTTTGCCAGCGAAGCAGGCCGCGCAATGATGCATATCGCCAAAGCCATCGGGCACCGCAAGCTTGTTGCCGGCCACTTCACCGACAACCCTGCATCGGGCCGCGTCCTGCGCAAATTGGGCTTCCGCGAAACAGGAAGGAACGAGCAGCGCCACAGCAAGGGGCGGGGCAAAGCGATGACTTGCGCGCTTTACGAAAAGTCGCTGGCAGGCAGCGATGATTCTGGTGTCGCCATGACCGATGTCCCCGCGTTCAGCATGCGTGAATATTTTGACCGATTGCAGGCAGCTTAGGCTGCGGCTGACAGTCTCGGATTGAACGCGTCCTTATCGCTGTCGTAGCCCGCCCGCTTCGCTGCAATTTTCGCTAGATCGGCCTCGCCCTGTGCGAGCAACAAGCGGTCGTCTTGGTCCCATGGATGATATCCGGGGCGGAAAAATCCTGCCCATGGGCGGAGGACATTGCGGCCAATGCCGCCTTTACCGAAGCCTGTTCGCAGAACCCGTTTCAGCGACCAGAAAAACCCGTAGCCATCTTGCCGGAGGAGTTCGATCTGACCCAGCGTGCGGTTTATGAAGAAACTTGTCGTCACCGCCAGCATGAAAAGGCTGCGCCACAGATAGCGGCGGACTGGATTCCAATCCTTTACGGCGTAATTCCAAACATCGAACGCCACGCCCTTATGCTCGACTTCCTCGATCGCATGCCATAGCCACAGCTCAAACATATCATCGTCAACACCCGCAAGATGATCACGATTCTCAAGCAGTTCAGCGGCGATGATAGCCGTGAAATGCTCGATACACATCGTCGCGGTCAGCTTTACCGTGTCACTTGCATCCTCGAAAAATGCTACAAATCCTCTGATTTTGCGGTCAAGCGGTGCGATGTCATAACCTGCGTTGATGAGTGCCTTGTTCATGGCGACATGCTCTCGACTGTGCCCAGCCTCCTGTTCTATGAACGCTTCCACTTCGGGGCGTAACGCCGCCGGAACGCGGTTCACCCAAGGTATGAGACTGCGGATCATGAATGTCTCACCATGTGGAAAGACGGCGGACAGCGCATTAAAAAATGCAGTAGCATAGGGATCTTTTCGAACCCAGTGACGCTCGGTCAATGCATCCGGCATTGCGCGAAAACCACGCGGGACGATGCTTGGTCGAGCATCGGCGGGAATGGCCCTAAGGCCTGAGTTCTGGGTCGCATCCATGGCCCAATCCTACACGGCGGACATGAAATTGCGTTTAACACCGTTGGTTAACCCGGCATCAATGTTGTAAATATTCTATATATTTTATAGGCTTGTCCAGCATATCCGGTAAATCGCGTCATCTTCAATATAAACAAAAACTGCTGCTATTGGCTGCGTAGACCGTTTAGCCTAATATGAAGATGCCACGTTAGCAGGCACCCAAAAAACAGAAAGTCCAACGGTCGTGAACATCGAAAATGCGGCGATACCGCGCCGGTTAAGTCCCGAAGCCAGCCGATTGGCTGCACTGGAGGCAGCGCGTGAACTGCTACTGGAGGCAGGGCCACAGGCGGTGACCCTGAAAGCTGTCGCAGGACGCATTGGCCGGACGCATGCGAACCTGCTCCACCATTTCGGATCCGCATCCGGACTGCAGCGCGATCTTGCCGCCTATATGGGCAGCAGCATTTGTGCAAAAATCGGTGATGCCATTGTGCAAATGCGCGGTGGCGTGGTTACGCCGCATGAATTGGCCGATCTGATCTTCGACCAATTTGACCGCGAAGGTGCAGGCGCCCTTGCGGCCTGGATGCTGCTTTCTGGAAACGAGGATGCGCTCGATCCGATCGTCGAGGCGATCCACAATCTGGTGGACGAAATTGCAGAAGATGGCCACGCCGACAGTTCGCTGCACGAACTTACGCTCGAAATGGTCCTTATGGCTTTGGGTGACGCTTTATTGGGCGGTCCG
>JBGSVG010000198.1:0-15316 GCA_041753095.1 Sphingorhabdus sp.
CTGCGTCATTCGCGGCTGCGTGCCGAAGAAGCTGCTCGTTTATGGTTCGCATTTTGCCGAAGATCTGGCCGATGCGCAGCGATTTGGCTGGAACACGCAAGGCGCAACGTTCGACTGGAATGTCCTGCGCGACAATGTCGCCGCCGAAGTCAACCGCCTCGAAGGATTATACGGCCAGACGCTGGGTAATAACCATGTCGAGATTTTTCGCGAGCGCGCCATCGTTAACGGCCCTAACACCGTTCAACTTGTAAGCGGACGTGAAATCACTGCCGCCCATATATTGATTGCAACCGGCGCATGGCCATCTGTTCCCGATATACCTGGCGCGGGGCATGGCATCACCTCAAATGAAGTGTTCAGTCTGCCCGAACTGCCAAGGCGCGCGGTGATTGCCGGCGGCGGCTATATTGCAAACGAATTTGCCGGTATTTTCAATGAACTCGGCGTAGATGTAAGCCTTGTCACGCATGGCGACCGCATATTGCGCAGCTATGACGACGAAATCGTCGACAGGCTGGTTGATATCAGCCGCCACAAGGGTATCGACATCCGCTTCAACTACCGCTTCGACTCTATTACGAAGCAGGATGATGGCAGCCTCCTGATTAAAAGCGAAAATGGCGAAGATATCGAAACCGATCTGCTTTTATGGGCCATCGGTCGAACGCCGCATAGCAAAGCATTGGGTCTTGAAGATGTGGGCGTCGAGCTTGCCAAGGATGGTTCGGTCAAGGTTGGAGATGACAACCGTACCAATATCCCCAGCATCTACGCCGTCGGCGACGTCACTAATCGCGTGCAGTTGACGCCAGTCGCCATCCGCGAAGGCCACGCTTTTGCCGATACCGTTTTCGGCAACAATCCGCGCACCGTGAACTATGACTGTATCCCGACCGCCGTATTCAGCAATCCGCCGATTGCCAGCGTAGGTATGACTGAGGCGGAGGCGCGCGCGAAACATTCTGACGTGAAGGTCTATAAAAGCGACTTCCGTGCGATGAAAAACGTTCTTGCGGATCGCAACGAGCGGGCGATCTACAAAATGGTCGTTGCGGGTGCAGACGAGAAGGTCATTGGACTGCATATGATTGGCCCCGACAGCGGAGAAATCTTGCAGGCTGCAGCGATCGCGGTAAAGGCGGGGCTGACCAAACAGGCATTCGACGATACGGTGGCGTTGCATCCGAGCATGGCAGAAGAGCTGGTGCTTTTGAAATAATCAGGGGAAGATTGTCGGCTCGTCTGATGGTGTCCATCTTGGGTAGCGCGTCATGATAGACGCAAACAAGTCGGATTGAAGCAGTCCTGCCAGCCAGCGCTGAAGCTCGGGTAGCGGCAGCGCATCGAACCACGCCTGATCGGTTGCCGCGAACTGTCGGACAAAAGGGAACAGGGCAATGTCCGTGAACGCTCGAGTCTCTCTTCCCAGAAAAGCATCCGCCGACAGCCGGTCGTTCAATAGGCCGAGATGGTCGAGCGCTGAATCGCGTGAAGCCACACCGTCGGTTAGATTGTATCGGTGAGGATATTTATAGCGGTCCAGCGCCTCCTTGAACGGCCTGTCATTAGCTGCAATCAGGCCCACATCGACGTCTGCCAGCCAATTTTCAGGGTCGTTTTGCCCCAGGGCCCAGTGCATGATGTCGAGGCTCTCCTCAATCACTCCGTCATCCGGCAAAACCAGCACGGGGACGGTACCTTTTGGCGATATCTCAAGCATTTCCGGCGGTTTGTCGCGTAACACCACTTCGCGCAATTCAACCGCGACACCACTCACCGCGATCGCCATCCGCGCGCGCATTGCATAAGGGCAACGGCGGAAGCTGTAGAGGATGGGAAAATCAGGCACACACTACCTTTACCGTTCGTCCTGAGCCTGTCGAAGGACGTTTACGCAACCTGTGCTTCGACAAGCTCAGCACGAACGGCAGTGTTGGTTCAGTCATCGCTGCGGGGATTGACGCCGATATGCTGCTTGCCGCGCTTCTTGGCGAGCGCGATCTGCTTCTGCCGCTCGGCAAAACGGGCACGGTCTTCGTCGGTGCGTTCGGCGTAACAGGCGGGGCAGGCGACGCCTTCGATGAAATGTTCGGACATCATATCATCGTGCAAAATGGGACGTCGGCAGGCGTGGCATAATTCCATTTCGCCGAGTTCGAGGCCGTGCTTAACCGAAACGCGTTCGTCGAACACGAAGCATTCGCCGTGCCATTTGCTCTGCTCCTCGGGAACGGTTTCGAGATAGCGCAGGATACCGCCTTCCAGATGATAGACCTCATCGATGCCCTCAGCCTTCAAAAACGCCGTCGATTTTTCGCAACGGATCCCGCCCGTGCAGAACATCGCGAATTTGGTCTTGCCCGCCGCCAGTTCATCGCGATGCTCGCGAAACCATTTAGGGAATTCGCTGAACGATTTGGTCTTTGGGTCGACCGCACCTTCGAACGTGCCGATAGCGACTTCGTAGTCGTTGCGCGTGTCGATCAGCACGGTGTCAGGGTCGGATATCAGCGCGTTCCAATCCTCGGGCTGAACATAAGTGCCAACCTCGCGTTTCGGGTCGATGCCCGGCACTCCTAACGTCACGATCTCTTTTTTAAGCCGAACCTTCATCCGGTAGAATGGCATTTCATCGGCATGCGAATATTTCACGTCGAGTTCGGAGCAGCCGGGCAGAGCGCGCAAAAACTGGATAAGCGCATCGATAGACTCAGGCCTGCCCGCAACGGTGCCGTTGATGCCTTCATATGCCAGCAATATCGTGCCCTTTATGCCGCCCGCGTCGCATTCCGCCTGAACCACTGGCTGCAAATTTTGGGGCGCATCGAACGCGACAAAGCGATACAATGCGGCGACCTTGATGGGATGAATGTCTTCCATGAAGCGGGCCTATAGCGCCATTTTTGCAATTTGGCAGCTTTCAATATCAAATGTCATCCGCGAATTTAATCGTACGATTAATTTGCAATTGCGGACTGGCAATGCCAAGGCTTCGCGCAACAATATTGCAATTGGGGAGCCTACATGTCGGCCAATATCGCTGAACTGGAAGCGCGCCGCGCGGCGTCTAAATTGGGTGGCGGGCAGAAGCGGATCGATGCGCAACATGCCAAGGGTCGCCTGACCGCGCGCGAACGGCTCGATATCTTGCTCGACGAAGGCAGCTTCGAAGAACTCGACGCCTATGTGACGCATAATTGCACCGATTTCGGGATGGCCGACCAAAAGATACCCGGCGACGGCGTGGTTACCGGCAGCGGCACGATCAACGGCCGTCTGGTTTATGTGTACAGCCAGGATTTCACGGTGTTCGGCGGCTCGCTGTCCGAGGCGCACGCGATGAAAATCTGCAAGGTCATGGACAATGCGATGAAGGTCGGCGCACCCGTCATCGGCCTGAACGACAGCGGCGGCGCGCGAATCCAGGAAGGCGTGGCGTCCTTGGGCGGCTATGCCGAAGTGTTCCAGCGCAATGTGCTGGCGTCGGGCGTGGTACCGCAAATCAGCCTCATCATGGGGCCATGTGCGGGCGGGGCGGTGTATTCGCCAGCCATGACTGACTTCATCTTCATGGTGAAGGACAGTTCCTACATGTTCGTCACTGGTCCCGATGTGGTCAAGACCGTGACCAACGAAGTCGTGACTCAAGAAGAACTGGGCGGCGCGGTTTCGCATACGACCAAGTCGGGTGTCGCCGATAATGCGTTCGAGAATGACATCGAGGCGTTGCTCGCAACCCGCGATTTCTTCGATTATCTTCCAGAAAATAACCGCCTTGGCGTGCCCGAACGCCCGACCGAGGACGCCTGGGACCGGATGGAGCCAAGCCTCGACACGCTGATCCCGCCGAGTGCGAACCAGCCTTATGATATGCACGAGCTGATCCGAAAGACGGTGGACGAAGCCGATTTCTTCGAGGTTCAGCCAACCCACGCGGCGAACATCATCATCGGTTTTGGTCGCATAGAGGGCCGCACCGTGGGCATCGTCGCCAATCAGCCGATGGTGCTGGCAGGCGTGCTCGATATCAACAGCAGCCGCAAGGCCGCGCGGTTTGTTCGCTTCTGCGATGCGTTTGAAATCCCCATCATCACCTTTGTCGATGTCCCCGGCTTCCTGCCCGGCACCGCGCAGGAATTTGGCGGCATCATCAAGCATGGCGCAAAACTGCTGTTTGCCTACGCCGAGGCGACCGTGCCCAAAATCACCGTCATCACGCGCAAAGCTTACGGCGGCGCCTATGACGTGATGGCGTCAAAGCATTTGCGCGGCGACCTCAACTACGCGTGGCCCACCGCCGAAATCGCCGTCATGGGCGCGAAGGGCGCGGTGGAAATCATTTTCCGCGGGCTGGGGCCGGAGGAAATCGCCGAGAAAACGAAGGAATATGAAGACCGCTTCGCAAACCCCTTCGTCGCGGCGAGCAAGGGCTTTATCGACGAGGTGATTTATCCGCATTCAACGCGGCGGCGGATTGCCTTGGGCCTTAGAAAATTGCGGAACAAGGCGTTGGAAAACCCTTGGAAGAAGCATGACAATATTCCGCTATGAGCCGGAAAACGCGCGAACTGAGATTAGAGGCTGAAGAGCGTTGGCCGACGCTTTTGCAATTTCTTGCAGGGTATTGCCATGAAGATTGGGACATTTTTCACGGCACACCTGAAGGAGCCGTCGATGCTGCGATCACCGATTACCCACTTGCTGACCGACAACAGGTTTTGCGGGAGTGGCGCGACTGGAATTCCACCAAAGGCGTTGAATACGACCCTCGAGATGCAGTTAACGACGGTCTTGGCGTAAATGTGTTGTTCAAAGAACCCGAAGCAGCTCGGAAATTTATGAACACGGTCTACGATAAAGTAATCGTGTCCGTGCGGAACGAAACTAGCAAGGACTGGAAACCGTGAAACTAGGTCGTCTCAACCATATCGGCGTCGCAACGCCTTCCATTGCGGACAGCATCGTTTTTTACCGCGACGTCATGGGAGCGATGAAAATACATGAGCCATTCGACCTGCCCGATCAGGGGGTGAAGGTCTGCTTTGTCGATACGCCGGGCGCGGATGGCGCGATGAACGGCACGCAGATCGAGCTGATCGAGCCGCTGCCGGGCAATGCCTCGATCGCGGCGTTCCTTGAGAAGAACCCGGCGGGCGGGCAGCATCATGTCTGTTACGAAGTCCTCGACATCCACGCCGCCAAGGCCGAGTTTGAGGCGATGGGCAAGCGCGTGCTGGGCGAGCCACGCATTGGCGCGCATGGGACGCTGATTTTCTTTGTGCATCCCAAGGATATGCAGGGGGTTTTGACGGAAATTATGGAGGTGCCTGCTGCGGGCGGGCATTAAACTAACCCCTCTCCCCTTGCGGGAGAGGGTTGCGCAGACTTGCAAACTTGTTTGCTAGTCGTAGCTGGGTGAGGGGGCTGCGACGTCGAAACCCCTCACCAACGTCGCCTAAGCAGCAGGCTGCTAAGGCTTTGGTATCCTCTCCCGCACGGGGAGAGGTTTGAGTGAAAGCAAATTTATGACCTACGAAACCATCCGCCTCGACATTGCGGACAATATCGCGACCATCACCCTCAACCGCCCCGAGCGGCTGAACGCGATGCCGCCGCCGATGGCGGACGAGATTAGCGATGCGCTCGATAATCTGGGCGGCGCGCGGGCGTTGATCATCACCGGCGAGGGCAGGGCGTTCTGTTCGGGCGCGGATTTGCAGGCGCGTGGTGGGGCGGCGGCCTTGGGTGCCAGCGGGCCTTATGGTGCGCTGACGCGAAGCTATAATCCGACGATGGTCAAACTGTCGAAATTGAACGTGCCGATCATCACGGCGGTCAATGGCCCCGCAGCAGGTATCGGGTGCAGTCTGGCGCTATGCAGCGACTTCGCGATTGCGGGTAAGTCGGGTTATTTTATGCAAGCCTTTGTCAATATCGGCCTCGTCCCCGACGGCGGCGCAAGCTGGATGCTGCCGCGCCTAGTCGGCAAGGCGCGCGCGACGCAGATGATGATGCTGGGCGAAAAAATCGTTGGTGAGCAGGCGGTGGAATGGGGGTTGATCTACAAATGCGTAGAGGATGCCGATTTGATGGCCGAGGCGCGGGCATTGGCGAGCAAGCTGGCGAACGGCCCCACATTGGCGCTGGGCCTGATGCGCCAGAATATCGCGACTGCGCTCGAAATGGACTATGCCGGCGCACTGACGCGGGAGGCAGAGGCGCAGAAGATCGCTGGTGAAAGCGCGGACGCGCGGGAGGGCGGCTTGTCCTTCCTGCAAAAGCGCAAACCGGAGTTTAAGGGCCAATAATCATGGCAGATTTGGAAGACTGGAAAACCGCCGCCGATAAAGAGGTCAAGGGCAAAGACCTGACCTGGCACACGCCTGAGGGCATCGCTGTAAAGCCGCTCTACACAGCGGAAGACGCTGGCGAACCGGGCCTTCCCGGCTTCGCGCCGTTCACACGGGGCGTGCGCGCGTCGATGTATGCTGGCCGGCCTTGGACCATCCGCCAATATGCCGGTTTCTCGACCGCCGAGGAATCCAACGCCTTCTACCGCCGCAACCTTGCCGCCGGACAAAAGGGCCTGAGCGTCGCTTTCGACCTCGCCACGCATCGCGGATACGACAGCGACCATCCTCGCGTCGTCGGCGATGTCGGCAAGGCGGGGGTTGCCATCGACAGCGTCGAGGACATGAAAATCCTGTTCGACGGTATCCCGCTCGACCAGATGTCGGTCTCGATGACGATGAACGGCGCGGTCATCCCGATCCTGGCTTTCTTCATCGTGGCGGGCGAAGAGCAGGGCGTTTCGCAGGCGCAGCTTGACGGTACCATCCAGAACGACATCCTCAAGGAGTTCATGGTCCGCAACACCTATATCTATCCGCCCGAACCATCGATGCGGATCGTGTCGGACATCATCGCCTACACCAGCGCCAACATGCCGAAATTCAACAGCATTTCGATCTCGGGCTATCATATGCACGAGGCAGGGGCGACGGCGGTGCAGGAACTGGCCTTTACCATCGCCGACGGCAAGGAATATGTGCAGCGCGCCATGGAGAGCGGGCTTGACATCGATGCCTTTGCAGGACGGCTATCGTTCTTCTTCGGCATCGGCATGAACTTCTTCATGGAGGTGTCGAAGTTGCGCGCGGCGCGGACGTTGTGGCACCGCGTGATGGATGGGCTTGGCGCGAAGGACGAGCGCTCCAAAATGCTGCGCACGCATTGCCAGACGTCGGGCGTGTCGTTGCAAGAACAGGATCCCTACAACAACGTCATCCGCACGACGATTGAGGCGATGGCCGCGACTCTGGGCGGCACGCAGTCGCTGCACACCAACGCGCTCGACGAAGCGATTGCTTTGCCGACCGAATTCTCGGCACGCATTGCGCGCAATACCCAGATTATCCTGACCGAAGAAACCGGCATTACCAAGGTCGTCGATCCTTTGGGCGGTTCTTATTATGTCGAAGCGCTAACCGCCGAGCTGGTTGATCAGGCCTGGAAAATCATCGGCGAGGTCGACGAACTCGGCGGTATGACCAAGGCGGTGGCGTCCGGCATGCCCAAGCGCCTTATCGAAGAGGCTGCTGCCGCGCGCCAGGCACGGGTGGACAAAGGCGAGGACGTCATTGTCGGCGTCAACAAATACCGGCTTGGGACCGAAGAACATCTCGACACGCTTGAGGTCGATAACGACATGGTCCGGCAGGGCCAGATCGCGCGGCTCGCCAAGATGCGCGCTTCACGCGACGAGGGGGCTTGTCAGGCGGCGTTGGTGGCGCTGACCGAGGGCGCGAAATCGGGTGGTAACGTATTGGCCCTTGCCGTTGTCGCCGCCCGCGCGCGCGCCTCGCTCGGCGAAATATCCGACGCGATGGAGGCTGTGTTCGGCCGCTATGGCACCACGCCAACACCGGTTTCTGGCATCTACGGCAGCGCTTATGAGTTCGACAAACGCTGGGCTCAAGTCATCGAAGGCGTGCAAGCCGTCGAACGCCGCTTGGGCCGAAAACCCAAATTGCTCGTCGCGAAGATGGGGCAGGACGGGCATGATCGTGGAGCCAATGTGATCTCCTCGGCATTTGGCGATATGGGTTTTGAAATTGTGTCAGGACCCTTGTTTCAAACGCCTGAAGAAGCGGTTGTTCTCGCGCTTCAATCCAACGTCGATGTCGTCGGCGCATCCTCCCTTGCAGCAGGTCATAAAACGCTCATCCCCGAACTCATCCAAGGCCTGCGCGACGCGGGACGAGGCGACATCAAAGTCATCGCAGGCGGCGTTATTCCGCCGCAAGATTATGAATTCTTGCGCGATGCGGGTGTGCAAGGCATTTATGGCCCCGGCAGCAATATCGTCGAGTGCGCGGCAGATGTGCTGCGGATGCTTGGGCACAATATGCCACCAGTACCAAATCCGACATGAATTTGGTTTTGCATTGGGTTACAAGGACGCCGCCTGACGATAATGGCGAGAGGAGAATTTCAAATGCATTTCATTAAAATTGCAGCTTTTGCGATTGTAGCAACTGCACCTTCATTGTCCTATGCAGACGCAGAAACGATGTCACCCGTTGCGCTTGATCGGGCGGTGGACGAATTCGGCAAGGTCTGCCTGACAGCTTATCCCGACAACCGACGTCTCGATTATGTCCTAAAGAAAAGCGATTTTGGGTACACCGACATGGGACAACGCGAATGGCGTTCCAAATATGCCACCGTCACCGACATGGCGCAAAAAGGCGAACCGTCCCAATGTGCATTCGATGCCGTGCTGGGCCAACTCGATGCCAAACAGGATAAGGTGATCAGCGCCATCGAACGCGAAATCAAATCCCAAATCGGCCTCACGCCTATGCGGCTTGTTTTCAAACAGGGTAACAAATGGGAGTGGCAGGTCGGTAGCGACATGCACAGCGTCACTTATTATTTCGGCGCACCGATCAATGACCGACAGCTTGTGCTGTCCTATCGCATAGAACAAAAAGGATAAACATGCTCCGCACCGACTGGACCCGCGATGAAATCGCTGACTTGTTCGACCTGCCGTTCGACGAGTTGGTCTACCAAGCCGCGACCGTGCACCGTGCACATCATGCGGTAGGGCAAATCCAGTTGTGTACCTTGCTGAGCATCAAGACTGGCGGTTGCCCCGAGGATTGCGGCTATTGCAGCCAATCGGTGAAGGCCGACAGCGGGGTCGAGGCGACCAAGTTGATGGATGTGCAGGCGGTTTTGCAAAAGGCGGCGCAGGCGGCGGACAATGGCTCGCACCGGTTCTGCATGGGCGCGGCGTGGCGCAACCCCAAGGACCGCGACATGCCCGCGATTGTCGAAATCGTCAAAGGCGTGCGGCAGATGGGCATGGAAACCTGCATGACTTTGGGGATGCTGACGCCCAAGCAGGCCGATATGCTGGCCGAGGCTGGGCTCGATTATTACAACCATAATATCGACACCTCGCCAGAGCGCTATAACGAGATCATCACCACGCGGACGATGGAGGACCGGCTCGATACTCTGGCCCAGGTGCGGCGCGCAGGCATCAACGTGTGCAGCGGCGGGATCGTCGGCATGGGCGAGACCCGCGCCGACCGGGTGGGCTTCATCCACACGCTGGCGACCTTGCCGGCCCACCCCGAAAGCGTGCCGGTCAACGCGCTGGTGCCGGTGAAGGGCACCGTGCTGGGCGATATGCTCGCCGATACGCCGCTTGCGAAGATAGACGATATCGAATTCGTCCGCACGATTGCGGTGGCGCGGATCACGATGCCGATGAGTATGGTGCGGCTGAGCGCGGGGCGCGAAAGCATGAGCGAGGCGACTCAAGCCTTATGCTTCATGGCAGGCGCGAACAGCATCTTCACCGGCGACAAGCTGCTGACCGCAGCCAATGCAGGCGACGACAAGGATACAGCGATGCTGGCGAAGCTGGGGCTGGTGCCGATGGAGGCAGAGGAGCCGCTGCGGGCGTGTAAGGCGTTGGAGGCGGCGGAGTGAAGAAGTCTATCCTTATCGTCGCATTATTTGGATCATGGATAAGCCTAATCGTTTTGGTCGGGGCTTATTACATGATGCTTAGCCAGTATTGCGAAGCAACCTTCGGTTCTCTTGCGGATGGGTGCGTCACAAAGAACATGCGAACGTTCGGTGTAATGACGTTAGTGATGTTTGCGAGTACCGCAGCGTTGTCATTTTATGCGCTGCGCAGTCACATGAAAGACTAGGGACAAAATGTTCAAAAAAATCCTGATCGCAAACCGTGGTGAAATTGCTTGCCGCATCATCAAGACCGCGCGTCGTATGGGCATCGCCACCGTTGCGGTCTATTCGGATGCCGATGCGCGCGCGCCTTTTGTGGCGATGGCGGATGAGGCGGTGCATATCGGGCCTTCGCCTGCCGCGCAGTCCTATCTGCTGGCGGACAAGATCATCGCCGCGTGCCAGCAAACCGGTGCGGAGGCGGTGCATCCGGGTTATGGTTTCCTGTCCGAACGCACCAGCTTTGCCGAGGCGCTGGCCGCAGAGGGCATCGCTTTCATCGGCCCGCCGGTAAACGCGATTGCCGCGATGGGGGACAAGATCGAGTCCAAGAAACTGGCGATGGCGGCGGGGGTCAATGTCGTCCCCGGCTTTGTCGGTGAGATTGACGACACCGAACATGCGGTGCGGATTTCGGAAGAAATCGGCTATCCGGTGATGATGAAGGCCAGCGCCGGCGGCGGCGGCAAGGGGATGCGGCTTGCCTATAATGAGCAGGACGTGCGCGAAGGGTTTGAGGCCACGAAACGCGAGGGCCTGAATTCATTCGGCGACGACCGCGTGTTTATCGAGAAATTCATCCTCAACCCGCGCCATATCGAAATCCAGATATTGGGCGACCAGCATGGCAATATCCTCTATCTGAACGAACGCGAATGTTCGATCCAGCGGCGGCACCAGAAGGTTGTCGAGGAAGCCCCATCGCCGTTCGTCACGCCCAAGATGCGCAAGGCCATGGGCGAGCAATGCGTCGCGTTGTCGCGCGCGGTGGGCTATTATTCTGCCGGAACGGTAGAGCTGATCGTATCGGGTGCAGACCCAAGCGGTGAAAGTTTCTACTTCCTCGAAATGAACACGCGGTTGCAAGTCGAGCATCCGGTGACCGAGTGCATCACCGGCATTGATCTGGTCGAACAGATGATCCGCGTGGCTGCGGGCGAGAAGCTTGCGATGACGCAGGACGATATCAAGATCGACGGTTGGGCCATCGAAAACCGAGTCTATGCCGAAGATCCGTATCGCGGATTTCTGCCGAGCACGGGGAGGCTCACCAGATACCGAACTCCAACACCTCGAAGTCCATTCGTGTCGAGCCCAGTCGAGACACCCATCAGGAGCGCACAACCTCACGGTGTCTCGACGATGCTCGACACGAACGGGGAGGGGGGCGTCGTTCTTGGATTAAGGGGCATTGACGGCGTCCGTGTCGACGACGGCGTGGCCGAAGGCGGCGAAGTGTCGATGTTCTACGACCCGATGATAGCCAAGCTGATCACTTGGGGAGCAACCCGAGACGAAGCAGCCGACCTGCAAATCGCCGCGCTCGACCGTTTCGAAATCGAAGGCCTTGGCCACAATATCGATTTCGTTAGCGCGATCATGCAGCACCCGCGTTTCCGCTCGGGTGAACTGACCACCGGCTTTATTGCCGAGGAATATCCCGACGGTTTCCACGGTGCGGCATCGACGCCCGAACTCATCAAATCCCTCGCTGCCATTGCCGGATTCGTCGCCACCGCCGAAGCCGACCGAGCAAGGCACGTCGATGGCCAGTTAGGCGATACATTAGAGCCACCATCGCGCTGGCAGGTAAAAATCGGCGATGCGGTCCACGACATTGAAATGATGGACGGCGAAATAAACGTCGACGGCGAACCGTTCGACCTTTCGATGGAATACGACCCCGGCGACCGCCTAATCGAAGCCGAAATCGGCGACGAGGAACTAGCCGTCAAAATCATGCGAACCCGGATGGGATTCAAACTGACCACACGCGGCGCCAGCCACACCGCCCGAGTTCTTCCCGGCCACATCGCACATCTGGCCGGTTACATGATCGAAAAAATCCCGCCCGATTTATCGAAATTCCTGATCTGCCCGATGCCCGGTCTACTCACGACGTTGCACGTGGGTGTCGGCGATACTGTCGAGGCAGGTCAACCGCTTGCCGTTGTGGAAGCGATGAAGATGGAAAACATCCTCCGCGCCGAAAAATCGGGCATCGTTAAAGCCGTGAATGCAGGGGCAGGGGACAGCCTCGCCGTCGACGCGGTAATCCTGGAGATGGAATAAGGCACCGACGCGGATGCCGGGGTACGCTGACCATAAAAGCTGGCGATAGCATTTGCGGGATATATCCATCTCTGGGTGGCAGCATCGCAAGCTGGACTGTCGATGGACAGTCGATGCTGATGACAACCTCGCCCGAAGCATTGCGGGCAGGCGATGTGACAGGCACGGCATCCTTCCCGTTGCTGCCTTATTCCAACCGGATCGCGCATGGCCGGTTTAAACTCGGGGGCAGGATCTACCGACTACCTTCGCATCCAACGGGTTATCCGCATGCCAATCATGGCATCGGCTGGCTGGAGCGCTGGACGGTGAAGGAGCATCTGTCTGATCGGATAACGCTGCTTCTCGATTTCTCCGCCGGCGAGCATTGGCCTTGGCCATTTCGAGCTGAACAAACATTCCGGATCACCCAAGACAGCCTGACGTTGAAGCTATCTGCAACCAACACCGCTTCGGAAACAGTTCCTTTGGCATTCGGGCATCATCCGCAATTTGACTCCGACGGCGCACATCTTCAGTTTTCGGCCAAATCATTTTACCCAACGCAAACCGACGGCCTACCCGGCAATCTAGAAACACCACCGCTCGAAGTTGATTTTTCAAACCTGCGCGGCGTCGGCGACTGCCTTATCGACAACATTTACGGCGGATGGGACGGCAGGGCGCGCATAGAGTGGGAAGGGCGCAGTCGCGCGGTTGAAATGACATCGTCGCTTCCCCACGCGGTTCTTTACACACCCGTCGGGAGCAGCTTTTTTTGCTTCGAACCCGTACCTCATCTCATCAATGCCCTGAACCGGGCCGATGGCGACATGCCGATGATTGCGCCGGGCGAGAGTTTTGCGGCATGGATTGACCTACGCGCCGTTTCGCTTGAGCGTGACGACCTAATCTGACAGGCTGTCAAATCGTTCTATTGGGGAGGAATTCATTGTGACATTACCCGTAACCGCATTTGTCGCAGCCATCTGTGCAATCATGCTGCTGATCACCGCGATCGACACCGTCCGTCACCGGATGCGGGCAAAGGCACCATTTGGTCATAATGACGATCCAAAATTGATCAGCGCCGCACGGAGTCATGGAAACTTGGCCGAACACGCGCCGATTGTGATTTTGCTTTTGGCATTTCTCGAAATAAGCAGAGCCAATCATGTTTTGCTCATGTCCATCGGTGCACTGTTCTTGGCAGGCCGCGTTGCGCATATCATAGGCCTGTATGCACCGATGAGCACGAAGCCGCCATTGCCGCGCAGCATTGGCGTGATCGCCACTTGGCTGACGCTGGCGTCGCTCAGCGGCTGGACGCTCTGGATGTTAGCCATGCATAACTGATCTTACCCGACTATCGCCACGGCACGGATCCATCCGGCGCTGGCTCGTCCGATTTTCACAGGAAAACAACTGAGCTTAAATCCAAACGCAGGCAGCGCCGCAAGGTTGGTTGGCTTTGCAAGCTGGTAATCAAGGTTGAATGCGCCCGGCGTTATGACCTTCTCAGATAATCGTCGGGTCGATAAACTGCGTCATTCGGTTCTCCTCGTATGCAAGCAAAGTCCGGTTGTGGATAAGCGCAACAAGCGGCTTGAACGTAACGGCATTGGCGATAAGACAGACAGCGGAGTTTTGAGGGGGAAATAATGGCCAGCGCTGCCGCAACCGAAGTCACACTTGATCCACAGCGCGACCGCCTGGTCATCACTGCGTCGTCGCTTGGCACGGTGTTCGAATGGTATGATTTCTTTGTTTACGGCATATTGGCAGCATTAATCGGCAAACTGTTTTTTCCTGCGGATAACGCCACAGCTGCAACACTCGCCTCGCTGGCCATTTTTGGCGCGGGTTTTGCGGTTAGGCCATTTGGCGCCATTCTGTTTGGATATTTCGGGGACAAGATCGGTCGCAAATATACGTTTCTGGTCACAATAACGCTGATGGGACTTGCGACGGCAGCCATCGGCATGTTGCCAACTTTTGCGACAGCAGGAGTGTGGGCGGCAGGATTGTTGTTGCTGCTGCGCTGTCTTCAGGGGCTCGCGTTGGGCGGCGAATATGGCGGAGCGGCGATTTATGTTGCCGAACACGCACCTAATGGCAAACGCGGCCAATATACCAGCTGGATACAGGCGTCGGTCGCAGGCGGATTCCTGCTGGCAGTTAGTGTGGTACTGGTGTCACGCTGGTCGATGACCACCGAGGCATTCGAGGCATGGGGCTGGCGCATCCCGTTCTTGATGTCGATCCTGTTGCTGGCGATATCGCTTTATATGCGACTGAAGCTTGCCGAAAGCCCGGTGTTCAAAGCAATGAAGGAGGCGGGTA
Source organism: Sphingorhabdus sp. (assembly GCA_041753095.1). Classification (GTDB taxonomy): domain Bacteria; phylum Pseudomonadota; class Alphaproteobacteria; order Sphingomonadales; family Sphingomonadaceae; genus Sphingorhabdus_B. The sequence continues at coordinate 14,668 of JBGSVG010000198.1, forward strand.
CCACATCGAAAAACCCGTTCGTCGACAGTTTCAAATATCCAGGCAACATAAAGCGGATTTTCGTCGCGATGTTCGGCGTTGCAGCCGGTTTGACCGTGATTTATTACACCTCGCAGTTCGGAACGCTTTATTTCCTCACCGGGACAGCGCGCGTGCCTGAAACCGACGCGCTGCTGTATATGGCAGTCGGCGCTGCATTGGCTGCCCCTACCTATGTTGCCTGCGGTTGGCTGTCTGACAAATGGGGACGCAAAAGGTTATTGCTGCTCGGCTATGCGCTGGCGATTGTGGGCGTATTTCCGATATTCTGGATGATGGCCGACGCCGCTAATCCGGCATTATCCAAAGCCACCGCCGCCAATCCCGTTACTCTATCACTGCCAAAATGTGATTTCAACGCATTGAACCTCGTGCATGAAAGCGACTGCGCAAAGGCACTCAATTTCCTCAGCAAACGCGGCATTGCTTACAGCAAACAGGACAGCGACACCGTGACCCTGGCTGTTGCCGATGCGCGGGTACAGGGTTTTGATGAAAAGGCCTATGTAGCTGCCCTGGAGGCGGCTGGTTATCCAGACAAATCCGACCCGGCGCAGCGCCAACCTTGGAAAATCATTCTGGCGGTTTTCCTGATGGTTGCGTTGTCCGG
>JBGSVG010000199.1:0-1627 GCA_041753095.1 Sphingorhabdus sp.
TGGTCAATGCAAGGATGACGGCTAAGCGTTTCATAAACTGCTCCCAACAAGGCGTGTCGGCGGAATAGCCGATTGACCTTATTTTGATTTACCCACGACGCTTTCCGGCAAATCCTTGCCGAACACGCGCTGATAATATTCTGCGACCAATGCGCGTTCGGCTTCGTCGCATTTGTTCAGGAAAGACAGACGGAAGGCGAAGCCGACATCTTTGAAGATTGCAGTGTTCTGTGCCCAGGTGATGACGGTACGCGGACTCATGACAGTCGAGATATCGCCGTTGATGAAGCCCTGACGCGTGAGGTCGGCGACCTTCACCATATTGGCGACCTCTGCGGCATCGGTGCCGGTCGACTTGGCGAGGACGATTTCACTTTCGACCTGTGCGGGAAGGTAGTTGAGACCGACAACGATATTCCAGCGGTCCATCTGCCCCTGGTTGATCGCCTGCGTGCCATGATACAGCCCGCTGGTGTCGCCGAGACCAACGGTGTTGGCTGTGGCGAACAGACGGAAGAACGGATCGGGGCGGATAACGCGGTTCTGGTCAAGCAGAGTCAGCTTGCCTTCGGTTTCCAGCACGCGCTGGATCACGAACATCACGTCGGGACGGCCCGCGTCATATTCGTCGAACACCAGAGCCGTTGGCGTCTGCAACGCCCAAGGCAGCAGGCCTTCGCGGAATTCTGTGACCTGCTGGCCATCGCGCAGCACGATGGCATCGCGGCCAATGAGGTCGATGCGGCTGATATGCGCGTCGAGGTTGATCCGGATGCACGGCCACTTCAGCCTCGCTGCGACCTGTTCGATATGCGTCGATTTGCCGGTGCCGTGATAGCCCTGAACCATGACACGACGGTTGTGCGCGAATCCGGCGAGAATCGCCAGCGTGGTGTCGGGGTCGAAGACATAATTGTCGTCGGTATCGGGCACGCGTTCGTCGGCGATGGAAAAAGCAGGACATTCCATATCAACATCAATGCCGAACATCTCGCGCACGCTGATAGTCTTGTCGGGTGCGGCGAGGATGGTGGCATCGCGGCTGTCTGGCTGGATATTGGGGATGTCTGTAATTTCATTCTCGTCAGATATACGCAGGAGAGCTTTTAAGGTGCGTATAGGCCGCAATCACGTCTTGCAAAGCCTTTTCATAGGACCGGTTACCGCCATTTTTATCGGGATGATAGGCGCGGACTTTGACCGAGTAAGCCGTGCGAAGTGCCCGCCGGTCGGCATCTTCGCCAAGCCCTAGCGTCTTCAGCGCGCTGCGGTCTTCAGGCGAGAGCAAATGCCCATCTGCGCGTGCCTTTGGCATTCGGCTTCTGAAGCGAGTCGAAATTGCATCGAGCGGATCTTTGAAATCGGCCCATTTGGGCGGCGAATCGACGCCGCCGCTCGCCCTGAAGGCGCGTGTTTCGGATGGCCAGACGTTGAGCGGGCTTTGCGCGTCCAATATCTCGTCGGCGGACATGCCATCGAACCAGTTATAGCCTGCGTTGAATTCGCGGACATGATCGAGGCAGAGATATTGATAATCGCCAGGGCCGTTGGGCGAGGCCGCCTGACCGCTTGGGTCAGGTGCCCGAAACTCGCCGGTTTCAGGACAACCCGGATAGGCGCAATGCCG